>DAWK01000025.1 GCA_002509745.1 Methanobacteriaceae archaeon UBA349
TAATCCATATCATAAATATTATAATAAAATATTTGATCTGAATCATAATAATTGCTATCCCCATCTTGGGGTAGAAAAGATATATTATGTGTTTATCATTGGAATGCCTATTTATATGTTTGGATGAATGAATTTAAAAAATCATTTCCCAAAAAATAAGTTCTAAAAATGAGTTTTAAATGTTAAAAATACATCAAAAGCCATCATTAAGAAAACAACTAGGATTGCATCCAAAATGAAATTAAATCTAATATGGCAATTAAATATTATTTAAATTATATTCATCAATTAAGACTTAATATATCTTCCTTTTCGGGCCTTTATAAATATTTGGGCATTAATTTCAGGCATTTTAACAACATCTTGTGGGCAGAAAGGCCCATAAACCTTTTGATCTACCCCTAAAATTGACGGTAGCTCATCAAATATAACCACCGTTTTTAAATCCATACCTGATTTTTCAGTTTTTGATTTACTTTTAGATAAGTCCTCTGGCCTCACCGGAGGAACAAACTCAGCTATGCCTTCTTCATTAAAAGATTCAACACCAATATTTTCACTATTTTGATTGGTTAAAGTATCTTCTGGTTTTAAAGATTTTGAAGTCGAATTTGTTTTTGAAACAGATATTTTTGATGAATCTTCATTAGATGCATCTATTTGTTCGGGGGCAATCAAATTGTTAGGAACAATTTGTGGATCATCAAGAACATCTAGAGAAGGTATTATCCTGCCTCTATAACCTTTTAAAGTATCTATTAAAGAAAAATAGAGCTTTTCTTCTTCAGGAGTAAGATTTAAAGGAGTTGTATCTTGCAAATCAAATTGAGGTTTTCCCTTAAATAAATGATATGACCTTTGAATATTCATTACAGCGCTATCAGTGATCTTGTGTTCTCTTCTTTCACAGATTTCAGTGGCTATTCTCTGAGTATCTCTTAAAAGATATTGCTCTTTAGCAAATGGATCATTTCCTACGGTATCCATTAATTCTTCTAAATAGCGGTGAATTCTTTTATAAAAGTCCTCACCAACCCGAGCAAGGCCACCTTCATTGCGCTCTTTCTTCTGTATTTTCCTTAGTTTCTGGAAAAACTCGTCCAACCCTATTCCTCGCTTAAATCCTCTCTTAAATTTATTTCAAAAAAATGAAATGTTAAATAAAAAAAGGTAGTTTAGTCTTCTGCTTCAATTCTAGGAGCCAATAAAAAGCTTAATTCACCTTCATCAGAAACCATTCTGAGTTTAAGATTTAAAGGCATGTCATCTCCCAGACTTATAGTGGCAATATCTGAAAATTTGTCAGCCTTAAGCATTTCCTTGATCTTTTCCAGGGAAAATACTGAACGGGCACTAGTTTCTATCTTTTCACCATGCAAATATTCAATATTAGCATCCCCAAACTCACCCTCAGCAGATGCGGCAAATCTATCCCCGTCCACACTCATAGCGATTTTATCCGAGAAAATATCTATATCTTGTATAGAATCTTTAAGCAGACTAAATGGAACCTCGAACTCAGTAGGATACTCTAAGTTTGGAGGACTTGGAGCTTCATATTCAATATCAATAAGTCTGATTTTAAATCTTCTTTTAGCTTCCCCTTCAAAGGTTATAATAAAATTACCCTCATCTAATGACATGTAAACTCTATCATCGCCTTTAGATCGTTTCAAGACTTTCATCAGTTCTTCAGTATCTACATTGATTTTTTCAGGTTCATCACAGACATACTCATCAAATAGACTGGATTTCAGTTCCAAATGAACGAATGTGATGTGACTACGGTCTAGAGCATCCAGACGCAAACCTTCACTGTCAGTCTGTATTTGTACTTCGTCTACAATGGAAGAAATTGCATCGAAACTGGTTTTCAGTATATTGGGGTCACTTAACTCTGCTTTAAACATTTTCATCCTCCATTAATTATAAATTTAGCATAGGATGAACTAAATAGTTCACTAACAATCCCTTAAGTATTATATATAATCTATAATCACTATCTAAGTATATATAATTAATATTTATCTATTTTATTAAATATCTAAATTTAATGAATTGGAAAAAGTTATTTATAATCTGATAGTATTCTGATATTTATTATAAATTAAGCAATATTTTAGTCCAATAATCGAAACTTAATCAAATGAAGCTAAAAAATTCTATTTATTGTTATTTTTCTTTCTCGGGGATTTGTGATAATTCTTCATTTTCAAGTGAATCCTGGTCAATTAGCTTTTCATTTTCAGATTCTTTTGATGGAGATTCTTTTAATGAATGATTATTATTCAAATCATCATCTTTGGAATCATCTACATCTTTTTTAGAAGAATTATCTTCAACTCCTTTCATTTCCTGATAAATGTTATCAAAAGAGGTTTTTCCAATAATTTTAGGTGCATAAATTCCCGCAATTATTAATAATCCAATTATAACAAAAAAAGCGGAAGTTACAGATTTTTCCCCAAATACTACATTGTCAGAAACTTTATCAGAAGTTCCAAATAAAAAAGATATCCCCAACAATATCAGGATAACTGCTACTGCTAATCCGATCATAGTAAATAATTTTTGCCGGTCTCCTTGAATAGATGTTTTAAATTGATTAAATTTAGCACTAATTCCTGAAAAACTGCTTTTAGAATCATTAGCAGCTACAGATTCTTTAGAATCTATCGAATTATTTTTATTTTTAGAAGATTTTGAACTTTTTCCATCTTTATGGGGTAGAGAAGTTTCAGTGGAAGATTTTTTAGATTCATTTTCGGATTTGGAAGAATCATTAGAATCTTTAGAATCATTAGAATGATTTTTTGAATCATCAAGATTTTCAACATTAGGATCTAAATTTTTTAATGCTTTTTTAGCTAAATTAAAAATAGATAGTGTATTTTTTTCTTCAGATGATGACTTTTCAGACTTTGATTCTTTCATATTAATGCTCCATTAGTCGTATTCTCTCCAAGTGTGTTTGCAAGCTGAGCATCTTAAAAATCGAGTTTCAGCTTCATCCGCCCTTCTGGTCTGTTGAAGCCACCAAAATGCCTCCATATTTTTACATTTGGGGCATTCAGCACGAGTAGTTGGAAGGGTGTTTATATCATCACCGGTGAATATAACCGTGTCTTTAGGGTCTATTTTTTCAGATACATCGTATTGACTAGCCAGATCTTTGGTAATCTCTTTTTGATAACCACATTTACACTGGAAACTGTTGTCTTTAGGAAACATCATAGCTCCGCATTTAGGGCAAAACTCCATATAAGTCCTCCTTACAAAGTAAGATTGATAATTTATTAGATTTAACTATTAGTATGAAATTAAATGTTTAAATCAATTAATTTTATCAGTTAAAGCATATAGTCTAATTTTGAATAATTTTAATTGATTTTATGATTCTATTACTGGTTCTTATTAATAGTTTTTATTTTTTAAATAAATTTTATTCAATTATCTTCTAATATTTTTAAAATCTAAGATATATAATTTCTGATTTGATTTTTTAACTTCTTTTATTTAGAATATTTAAAGCATTTTTTAAAATGGTTTTATGGTCAAATGCAAGTTTTAAATCACTAATTTCATCTTTAGTAAATTCAAAAGCATCCTCAGCATCACTATCTGCTTTCAAGTTCCCAAAAACTGTTTGGGCAATATAAACAATCGTTACCGTGTGTCCTCGAGGATCTCGATCAGGATTAGAGTAAACACCAACTAGTTCTACAAGTTCAACATTTAAACCCGTTTCTTCCCAAGCCTCCCTTACAGCAGCCTGCTCAACAGATTCACCAATCTCTACAAATCCCCCTGGGAGCGCCCAGTAAGATTTATATGGATCGTATTTTCTTTTTATAAGTACAATAGTATCCTTAGGAGACATGATGATAATATCTACCGTTAAAAAAGGGGTTTTAGGAGTCTGAGTATTAATAATATCACTTCCGACCAAAAGACTGATTAATAAATGATTAAATTTGATAATATAGTATAAATTTCTAATAATTTAATTTCGAGTCATTTATTTCGAGTCGGTTTAATATTGGTCCTATCACGCATTACCATAAGATTCTCCAGTTTCTACTCCAGCAGCAATTATATGGGCCGTTCTAATAGGCTCGGGTAAGTTACTATGAGTAGTGGACAGCCTCACTATTTCCAATGCATCAGATAATTCTATTCCGCAAATTTGAATGAATAAACTTCCTGAATCATCAACTTGATGTATTGGCCCTGCTTTTTTTACATTTTTCCATCTTTCTTCCCCATCTGAGAAGTTTTGAAGAGCTTTTTCTATTTTTTCAAAATCAGGATATCTTCTCATGGCCACAACAACCGGAACTGTAGTTTTTTCAAATATTTGAGTAATATCAACCACATTAAAACCGCCAAAAGTAATTCCGTCCAGCATAATAACACCTAATTGGCCATTATACCGAGAATCATTGACCATTTTCACTATCTGTTCTGTAGAGTCAGTTCCATCAATTTGGACATAGGTAGTCAAGACTCCATCTAACCATGACCCTCCCCGGAAAAAGGTTCCCACCAGTAGAACATTACCTTCCTTATGAGGAGTAAATGGGGCATCATCAATGCCTAAAATTCTTATTTCAGACTTAATAGTTCGGAATTTCTTATTTTTCATGAAAATTCTTCATATCATTAATCTTATACTAATTCATTAGTGAAAATAAGTGTTAAAAGTTAAAAATAGAACTTAGAAAAAAATTATTTGTAAAATGGTAAGTTATTTGATACTAATTGATTAATTTCAGGATTAATAATAATGAAATATTAAAATCTATTAATCAATTTAATTCATTATAATCCACTTAATAGCTAACTTATTCAATTGTTTCTAAAAGGCCCTTGAATTCTGCGCATCTTTCTTTTAAAGTTTCTGAAGCGACTTTGAGAGATTTTTTAGGACTTTTGGCCTTTACATATATTTTAGGTTCTCCCACAATTGGGTGATCAATGGCATAAGCCGTTGATTTAACATCTTCATCTTCCATTAAAATTCTTCTAAGTGCATTACAGAGGGTGTGAGTCTCTCCTTCAGCAAGTATTTCCAATTCATATCTTTTACTAGTAATAATTTCCATGTTATACCTCATTAAAATTTGATTATCAGTTTAAGTTTATATTTTTAAGTTTATTGAATTAATTATAAATTTTAATAATTAAAAGTGGTTTTAATCTAGTTAAATAGGTTTAATTATGTTTAATAGATTAAAATGATTTCATTAGAATACCTTTTCAAACCTGGTAATTTACCGAAATTTTTCTTTTCTCTTTATTATCACAGTTAGGACAGGTTACTTCATTTTTACCAGTTTGTTTCATGAAATGTCGGCATCGGGTACACATAGCCTTTAACACTCCCAAATCTTTCTGAGAGGTTTTAAGGTCAATATTGTCTAAACCTACCACTTTAGTTATTCTGGCTTCTATAAGGTCACCTATATGAAAAGCATCTGTTAATTTAGCCAAATATCCTTTATCCGCCTGAGAAACGTGTATTCCTCCAACAAAAGAAGCCACCAGTTTTCTAGGGTTGTCTTTAATAAAATGGATTTTAACCAGCGCTCTTTGGCCTCGAACTTCTAGTATTTGGCCTATAATTGTTGTATTTTTGTTTAATACTGGAGGAGCACCCGCTTGAGGATGCACAAATATGCGTTTATTTTTATCATCTAGGGAAACGGTCCCCACGACCATAGCCTTTATATATCCATTATCATCATATGCTCCTTCTGATGGAACAAATTCCTCACTAACACCCAGTAAATCCCCGGGCAAAACAAAATCTCCAGATTTAGCCTTCATCCATTCACCTCTTTTGAAAAATTAGTGATCTGAAAATGATTTTATAATGTGATTTTAAATTAAGTAAAAACATTTTAGAATATAATAATGTTAATTTTTCTATTATATATGAGTTGTTGTTAATTTATTTTTTGTGAAACATTATGAGTTTATATTCTAAATTTTTATTCTTCCCCAAAATATATTTCATCTAACTGATAATTATCCCATTCCCGTTTATCAAGAACTATTTCTAACTCTTGAGGAGTTAATAAAGGTTTTTTATACATTTGAGAATCATCAATAGCTATTCTAGGACAGGCCGTCGCTACAAAGGCATCTAAATCTAAAAAAGGCAATAGTAAATCAGGTGATATGTTTTCCATCATTATCAAAAAAGCCTCTTTCCCTTCATTTTCAAGATTCTGTTTTATTTTACGAGCCAGGACCATGCGGTACTGGCCTTCCTTGGAAGAGACCAAAATTCCCCATTTTTTTGCTTCACGAGCCTTGGTAATTCTGGCAAAGCGAATCCTTAAAATTCTATCTGCAAATTTTTCTATGTCCCTTGCCTCTCCTCGGTAAGGATCCGCAATAACTACTGGTTTGTGAGTGAATAATTTAATGCCTAAGGGATGAAAATTTCCGCTCCCCACGTAAAAATAGGCATCAACATCCAAATTCTTTATAGCAGAAAAATTGCATCCTAAAACTTGGCCTATTCTGGTACTGGAACCTGATTCTAGCATCACTTCTTTGCCATTTGCTTCTAAGAAGTGTTTTGTATCTTCTAAAAGATGTAAATGCTGAGTAGTGGTGGCTAGGGCAATTTTATGATATCCCTGAAGGAGTTCTAAAGATTTTTCCAGTGCCTCGTTCACATCTACTTGAGAATAAGCCTCAATAAACATCACTGGTACCGGATAATCCAAAGGAAGTGCAGTGTGACCATAATGAATTAGTATATCAACTAAATCTGCCATTTTCCGGTCTGCAGTATCACAAGCCCCAAAACATGGATCTGCAGAGATTATAACAGTGGCCCCGGTTTCTAATTCTAGTTGTTCAGCTACTTTAGCAGCGTGAATTTTAAGGCCATCTGGAAACTGCAATCCCACTACAGATGCATTAATATCCTTAATTTTCTTTATAACTTTTTCAAGATCTAGATCATACATAGACATATAATTTACCAGCTTAAAATTTGAATTTAATATTGAATTAATCTTTGAATTAATATTTTTAGTAATTAATCTACTATTTTAAGTATATTGAAGATTTCTTAGAAGTTGCAGTAAGATAAAAATTTAAATAATTTTCAGCATGACACCGACATTAACTCACTACTTAAGAATAGGTTCCGCAGTAACCTTATTATCAATCACATCTACCTTAATTAAAGCTTTTAATTTGAGCCCTGTTTCTTTTTCAACTATTTTTTTGCCTTCACCCTTCTCAATAACCGCTACTACTTCTGCTATTTCCACACCCATATTTTTTAAAGCTTGTAAAACAGCAATCATAGTTCCACCAGTACTTACCACATCATCTATAATCAGTACCTTATCACCCGAATTGATACCATTAATGAAAAGCTCTCCCTGACTATATCCTGTTGTTTGATGGACTGCAACCTCTCCTGGAAGTCCATATTGGCGTTTTCTAACTACTACAAATGGAATGCCCGTCTCTAGAGATAGGGCCGTGGCTAAGTGAATACCCATAGCCTCAATACAGACAATTTTATCCACATCAGTACAGAAGTGATTTTTTATCGCCACTGCAATCTCTTTTAGTACTTCGGGTTGGGTAAGTGGAATTCCATCAGTTACTGGGTGAACAAAATAATTATATTCTCCTTTTTTTATAATTGGAGATTCTTCTAAAGTTTTTTTCAGTTTTTCAAGCACTAGAAACACCTAAATTATTGAATTAAATAAATAATAATAATTTTTTGATTAAAATAAAGTTAAATGAGATTTTAATTAATGGATTATTAATTAATTTTTTTGAATTTTATAAATATAAATATATTAATAATTCATTAGATTTGATAGTATAAATTATTTAATAAACTAATTTTAAACAATTCTTATATATTATTAATATACTAATGAATTTATAATTAAATAGATATAATTAAAATCTATTATAAATCCATGATATGATATAAATAACACAAAAGTTATGATATTAAAATATTAGATTAAATGATTCTCAAAATAACATATAAATGATATGATTTAAGAAATGATTAAAATAATTATTATTTCATATTATATTTATTTAAAATTCAATTGATTTTATTTACAAAATCATTTCACATCAGGTGAGTAGATGTTAGGCAATTTAGGTAAGAACCTTACCAATACAATGAAAAAATTGGCAGGAATGTCAATTATTGACGAAGAAATGGTTAAAGAAGTTGTTAAAGAAATTCAACGGGCTTTAATCCAATCTGACGTTAATATTAAACTTGTTTTAAAATTATCCAAATCAATAGAAGAAAGGGCATTAAAAGAAGAACCTCCCAAGGGCATAACTCCTAAAGAACATATAGTAACCATAGTATATGAAGAACTGGTCAATCTACTGGGAGAAAAAGCCGAAGAAATAGAAATAGATAAAAAACCATTTAAAATACTATTTTTAGGGCTTCAGGGAAGTGGTAAAACTACTACCATTGGTAAATTAACCCGATATCTTCAGAAAAAAGGATTCAATCCAGCTATTGTCTGTACCGACACCTGGAGACCCGCCGCCTATGAACAGCTAAGGCAATTAACTGAAGAAATGAACGTACCCCTATATGGAGATCCTGATAACAAAGACGCTCTTGATTTAGCTAAAAAAGGTCTAGAAAAGTTTAAAAATCAGAGCCTAATTATATTTGATACTGCCGGTCGTCACAAGGAAGAAAAAGATCTTTTAGATGAAATGTTGGAAATATCTTCGGTGGTTGATCCAGATGAAGCCATTTTAGTTATTGATGGAACTATAGGTCAACAGGCCAAGGATCAGGCCCAGGCATTCTCTCAAACAGCAAAGGTGGGATCTATAATAGTAACCAAACTTGATGGGTCTGCTAAAGGAGGAGGTGCTTTATCTGCTGTGGCAGAAATTGGAGCACCAATTAAGTTCATTGGTACTGGAGAGCTAATCGATGACTTTGAGGCCTTTGATCCTGAAAGATTCATTTCACGTCTTTTAGGAATGGGAGACATTAAAACCCTTCTGGAAAAGGCTGAAGAAGTGGCCGATGAAGATATGGCTGCCGAAACCATGGATGCCATGCTTTCTGGAAAATTTACCCTTAAAGAAATGCAATCCCAGTTTGATATGATGGGAAAAATGGGGCCTATGAACCAAATCATGAATATGATGCCCGGAATGGGAAAACTGCCTAAAAATGCATCTCAAATGACCGAAGATAAAATTGATAAATATAAAATCATTATGAATTCCATGACCAATTATGAAATGGAGCATCCTACTGAAATAAAGCAGTCCCGGATAAAAAGAATTGCTCGAGGATCTGGAATGAAAAATGAAGACGTTAAGGAACTTTTAAAATATTATAACGTCACTAAAAAAGCCATGAAAGGATTTGGAAAACGTAAAATGAGTGGGCCTATGGGGCAGCTCATGAGACAATTTATGCGTTAAATGGCTCGATAAATAAGTCATTAAGAAAAAGCTAATGAGTTAAACTCATTAATTAGATTTGTTTTTAATTAAATTGAATAATTTAAATTAAAAATTTCATTTTTATCCTAATTCTTAAAAATTAAATTGTTCAATTGTCGATTTATAAAGAATCAATTTAATAATTTTATTTAAAAATAGTTTATTAGATAGTTTATAAAGATTACAGGTTGAATTAAATGGACCCCTATATAAAAGAAAAAGCTCAAAAAATCAAAGAAAAAACTGAAGGAGATATATGCAACCACTGCTTAGGTCGTAAATTTTCTAATGATCTAGAAGGGCCCGGAAATCCTCTAAGAGGTATGGAAGTTAGAGAAATAATGTCTCAGGAAGGAGAGGAATTCAACTCAACTAATCCATGCGTTATATGTGGAGATTTATTTCAAAAGCTGGAAATTGCTGCAGATGAAGTTGAAAACAAAATAAAAAGCCTTGATCTTGAATATTTCAGCTTTTTAGTGGGAAGCAAAGTGGATTCTGAACTTATAAAAAAGGATGAAGAATTAAATAATTGCCTAAACTTAGATGTTGAAAGTATAAAACGAGAAATCAACCGTGAGCTGGGAAAAATTCTGGAAGAACGTTTAAACACCGAAGTTGATTTTGATAATCCTCAAATAGTTATAAATGCAGATTTCCGTCAAGAAGAACCTAAAATCCGCATTCAAATAAATCCACTATTTTTAGAGGGAAGATATAAAAAATTAATCCGTGGAATACCACAAACTAAGTGGCCATGCCGAAAATGCAGAGGTAAAGGATGCGAAGGATGTAATTTCACAGGTAAGCTGTATTTAGAAACTGTGGAAGAACTAATTTCTGAGCCAGCGCATAAAATGAGTCATAGCAAAGAATCCAAATTCCATGGTGCTGGAAGAGAAGATATTGATGTTAGAATGCTTGGAACTGGACGTCCATTTGTATTAGAAATAAAAGAACCGCGCAGAAGGGTTTTAAATCTTGATATTCTCCAAAAAGAAATTAATGAAATTAATGAGGGTAAAGTAGAGGTTTTAGATCTTAAATATTCTGTTAGATCTCGGAAAGCTGAAATTAAGACTTCTTCCCCAGATACCTATAAAATTTATCAGGCCCTGGTTGAATTAGAGGATGAAGTAACAGAAGATGATCTTAAAAGTCTCAAAACCCTTACTTTAATCAAACAACGCACCCCAATTAGAGTTTCACACCGTAGAGCAGATAAAATTCGCGAGAGAGAAGTTATGGATATCCAATACGAAATTATTGATTCCAAAACCATTAAATTAATTATAAAAGGTCAGGGCGGGCTTTATATTAAAGAATTAATTTCTGGAGATGAAGAAAGAACCCAACCCAATGTAAGCCAGGTTTTGGGAACCCCTGCCAATTGTACCGAGCTGGATGTGCTGGAAGTAGGTATCTGAAAAAGTTACATTTATTGATCAAGGGGAAAATATATTAGTAACAAGAATAAATATCCTATTCTAATAGGTATGGATGATAATTTACAAAATTAAATAATTTGATTATCTGGATTTTCTCTAATTATTAATAGTAATTATGCAAATTTGAGAAACATAAGCAGCCTATTTAGTGATATCTGCTGTTATCACAATTTTATTAATGTTTACCGGCCTTAGGCCATTATGGAGGTTTTAAATTATGGTGCAAAGATCAAGAGGTTTTAGAAGCAAAACAAGACATAAACTTCAATTAACTAAAAGACCAGGGCGATCCAACCCTATAACTAAAAAGATTCAAAGATTTGATGCAGACGATTTAGTCCACATCATTATCGACCCAAGCGTTCAAAAAGGTCAACCACACCCAAGATTCCACGGCAAAACCGCTAAAGTAGTGGAAAGTCGAGGAAGAGCTTACATCGTCTCTTTAAACGATGGTAACAAGGCTAAAAAACTTATTGTGCGACCAGAACACTTGAAAATACAAGAGTGATTCCCATGATAGGGAAAAAGGTTTTGGAGACCGAACCGATCTCCGTTGCCGAGGTCAAAGATATATTAGAAGGATTTGCCCAGGAGCATGAGCTCAATTACGAGCAGAACATTAGTCTAGATCATGTAATCAAATTCTCCAAATTAGAATTAGAAGAATCTAATAAACTAATCGGAGAATTAGAAGAAGTGGTCAAGAAGAAATATGCTATTAAAATAACTGATATGTTGCCTGAAGACCTGGCAGACCTTAGATTACTTTTTGCCAAAGAAAGGGTCCCTATTAAAAGTGAGGATCTTGAGCAAATCCTGAAAATAGTTGAAAAATACCGGACTGAATAATTGACTAAATAACAATCAGTTTTTGGTCCTCGTTCTTTTTATAAAGAACTAAATAACCCCTTTGCAGTTGTGATTGCCATGGAAGATTACGCGATTATTCTTGATTATCTACCCCTGGGTTATATCCGGGAAGGTCATTCGACATTTAAAAGAAAACCCGTGGCCCAGGCCATAGGCAANNATCGGTTCTGGTAAAAGAGAAAAAGTTTCCCGTGTGAATCGCAGATTAAAGCATGAAGATTTAACTGCAACCTCCCGTGTGGAATTGCAATACGTCATCGAAGAGATTATACACGCTGAAGAAGAAAAATACGTCCATTTTTTCAATGACTCAGGACCCATAAGCACTCGACTTCACCAGTTAGAACTGTTACCTGGTATTGGTAAAAAGCACATGTGGGATATTATTAAGGCTCGGGAAGATAAACCTTTTGAAAGCTTTGATGATATTAAAAGTAGGGTTCCCATGCTATCTGATCCTACTAAACTTCTGGTAAAAAGGGTTCTTATTGAACTTGATGCTGAACCCGCCACTAGAGGGAAAAAAAAATATATATTGTTCACTAGACCCCCAACCAGGCGAAAGCAAATCTAAATTATTTTTTTATTTTAATTTATATTTTAAATTATTTCAGATTAAATTTTATTTTAATAATTATAATATATTCCACAATATTCTAAATTTTAAATTTTAAATGCTAATTGGAAGATAAAAAATGTCCCTTAATGAAAACGGATCAGGGACTATTTCTCTGGCCCAAGAAACTAAACAGGTTTTACAGCAACATGAAATCCGTTTAAATCGAAAATTAGGTCAAAACTATCTTATTGACGATTTTAAAAGAAAAAAGATACTTAATTTTGCCAGTTTAAATTCTAATGATGTTGTGCTGGAAATAGGCCCGGGTATTGGGACTTTAACTATTCCTATGGCCAAGCAGGCCAAAAAAGTAGTGGGCATTGAACAGGATCCTAGAATAGCGCGCATATTAAAAGAGCGCGTGGAAGAAGAAGGCTTGGCAAATGTAGAAGTTATGGAAGCAGATGCTTTAAAAGTTGATTTTCCCTATTTTAATAAAATTGTTTCTAATTTGCCTTATCAAATCTCATCCCCCATTACTTTCAAGTTTTTAGAGTATGATTTTGATCTGGCAGTTTTAATGTATCAAAAGGAGTTTGCTCAGCGCATGAATGCACCGGTGGGAAGTAAGCATTATTCCCGCTTATCAGTAATGATGCATTTTAAGGCCCAGGTGAAAATAGTGGATAATGTCTCGGCCCAATCATTTGTACCCCCACCAAAAGTGGATTCTGCCGTGGTAAAAATGATACCTCTGAAAAATATAGAAACAGATGACTTTTTTGCTTCTGTTTGTCGGGCCCTATTCCAGCACCGTAGAAAGAAATCTTCTAAATCTCTGAGAGAGTCTTTCCATGAAATAGGGAATTTTAAAAAGGAAGAAGTTAAAGAAATTTTAGGTGAATTGGATTCTAAAATGGAAAATAATTTTCTAGAAGAAAGAGTTTTTAAATTATCTCCAGAGAAGATTTTAGAAATATCTACGAACTTAAAAGAATTATTAAATAAATGAAATAATAACCATTTTTATTCATTAATAGTTCAGAATAGCGGAGATAAGTACATGAGTGAAAATTCCTATCAACTTTTTAAAGAAGAACTACCATCTTTATTTGAAAATTTCAACCAGTTAGTTAAGGCTCAAAAAGATCTTCCAGGTCTTGATCCTAAAACCAAGCAACTAGTGAATATTGCCATACAAACTGCACATAAAAACCTCGATGGAGTTAAAATCCACACAGCCATGGCCCGAAAAATGGGTGCTAGCTGGGAAGAAGTAAAGGGTGCTGTAGCATTAAATCTTCACTTATCCGGACTGGGAAGTATTTTAGATTGCCTTCCTGCTGCTAAAGAAGGATTTGAAATGGAATTAGAATTTTGATACATATATTTAAGTCTATTTAATTCCAGGCCAATTGTGAGAATTTAAAATGCCAGACTATAACCATGTAAAATTTGAAACCTGCAAACAGGTTTATGCCCCAGCAGAAGATACATTTCTTCTAGTTGACAATTTAATAGTACATAAAAGAGATCTTGTATTAGAAATAGGGACTGGAACTGGCCTAGTGGCATTGAATGCTTCTAAAACCGCTTCTAAAGTAGTGGCCACCGATATTAATCCCCATGCCATAAAATGTGCCCAGACCAATGCTTTGCTTAATGAGGTAGAAAATATGGATATTCGCCAGGGAGATCTTTTTCAACCGGTGCAAGGTGAAAAGTTCGACCTAATCTTATTTAATACTCCATATCTACCTAGTACAGAAGATGAAATTATAGGTGATGAGTTGGATGCTGCCTGGGACGGTGGCGTAGATGGACGGCGGGTGATTGATCTCTTTTTAAATGAAGTTAGAAATTACTTAAATAATAAAGGAATAGTACAGCTGGTACAGTCTTCCCTTTCTAATAATGAAAAAACTTGTCAAAAATTGGAAAATATGGGTTTTAAAGTAGAAATAAGTGCCAGCGAACGATTTTTCTTTGAAGAAATAGTAGTTATAAGTGGTTTTCTCAAAGAATAGTAAATTTGTAATAGTAAGTGTTAATCTTTCTAAAAATATATTTTCCCAAAAAATAAAATTAATTTATTCTGTAGGTGGGCAAGAAGAAATTTCCGCATCACCTGGAAAATTTTTAAGGGCCATTTTACCATCCAAAATCTCTAAATAGCTATTTTTACCATCCATCCAGGCCCCAGTATTCACCACATCATTGGAAATACAGGGTTTATGTGTGTGTCCAAAAATTAGCTTTTCTTCTGGATCCATTCCCAAATACATACAGCGCGCTGCCTTTGAATTAGCCAGATCCCATAGTTTTTCCACATTCCTTTCTGAGTTAGAGGGATGTTTTAAAAGAATTTCCGGGACTTTTTCCAGGAGATCTTTAACCTTTCCAGAGATACTGCTGCCTGCTTGAATAACATCCCACAATTCACTGGATGCTTTACCACTTAAGTCCCCGCTTAGACCCATATTCTTAGAAAAGGTCTCATAAATATCAATACTCATAACTTCAGAAAAAGAAAAGACTTCTAATTCATATCCATGAATAAAATAGAAGTTTTCGCCTCCATCTTCCAATCGAAGGGATTTAGAAACTACAAACGGGCCGTAAAAGTACTGGTTCCCATCCTGAATTCCATATCTCTGAGCCAGAGAATAGAGATAATAATCGTGATTTCCAATAATGTAATTTACTTCCTGAATATTAAGAGAAGAGATTTTAGAGAGTATTTCCTTATTATTTTTAATTATGTTAATATTGTCCTCTCTCCAAAAGTCAAAAACATCCCCCACTAAAACTAAGCGACTTATTTCTCCGGGATTATAACCATCTAAAAAGTTTAAAAAATCTTCTTTGTCTGCTTTTTCATATCCCAAGTGCAAGTCTGATACTGCTATAATCATAATTTTCACCCCATATTATATTAATTAAAGAAGATTATAAAATTTGTTTATCAACAAAGTAATTTTGATAAAAAACAAATGAGTTATCATCAAAAAATTGAAGTAGAAATCTATGATAAAAATAAAACAATAAAAAGAGCTTTCTCTAAAAAAAGATGTATTTAATATTCTTATTGAAAAAAAAGATTAAAGAAAAAAATTTAATTAAATTAATTGTCTTTTAATTCCCCTATTTCCCTCAAAGCATCTTCATTATCTGGTGAAATTTCTAAGGCCTTCTCAAAACATTTTAATGCTTCTTCTTCATTTTCAGAACCTTTATAAACCACTCCCAAATTCATATAAGCAGCTTCGTATTCTGGATAAAGAGCTATGGCCTTTTCCAATGATTCTATGGCATCATCGTTATTTCCCATACTGGCCAGAACACATCCCTGATAATTCCAGGCCTCGGGTTGTTCACTATCCAGTTCAATAGCTTTTTTAAATGATTCCAAAGCTTCTTCACCTTTTTGCATGAGGAATAAAACATTGGCCCGGTAGAAATGAGCTTTGTAATTGTTCCCATCCACTTCAATTAAGCGGTTCAGGCATTTCAGGGACTCATCATATCGACCCATATCCGCCAGAGTAGTTCCTAAATTATAAATAGCTGGTAAATAAGTGTTATCAATTCTTAAAACTTCTTCAAATGATTTTAAGGCATCTTGATCGTTCTGGAGAATGCTGTAAATAACTCCTTTATCATTCCAGGCTTCCAAGAAATCATTGCTGATATTTAGTGCCTTATTCAGGTATTCAAGTGCGGTTTCATATTCTCCCAGGTTAAAGTAGCAGCGAGAGAGATAATAATTTGCCCATTCACTTTCATCTATTTTTAAAGCCTTTTCAAAGGATTCGATAGCTAAAGGAAAATTTTCTATGTAATACAAGGTCAAGCCCTGACCATAAAGAGCAGAAGCGGTGTTCTGAATTTTTAAAGCCTTCTCAAATGATTTCAGTGCTTCATCATATTTTTCGACATTGCCTAGCGCATACCCCAGTTCACTGTAGGCCTCTTGAAAATCAGGATCAATTTCTATGGATTTTTGAAATGATTTAATTGCTTCTTCATGATTTTCTGATTCTGAATATTTTTTTCCTTCTTCAAAGAATGTTTTAGACTTATCTGACAAGATATCTCCTCTTAAATTGATTAATATTATTTAAATTTTATTTAAATTAGATTATTGTTATTATTTAATTCCAATCGTTTCTTTTTAGGTACTTTAGTAAAAAATTGGACTATTACTTAATCCCAATCATCTTTTAAGCTGTCTTTATAAAAAAGTGCTTCCTCATTATCTGGTTCAATTTCCAGGACTTTTTCAAAGGATTCTAAGGCCAGATCATCTTTACCCAAATCCAGGTAAACATTTCCCAGATTTAAATAAGGTGCCGAATAATCATTATTCAATTTAATGGCCTCTTTTAATGATTCAAGGGCTTCGTGATTTTGACCCAGGCTAAACTGTACATAGCCCAAATAATTCCACAATTCTTTCTGTTCATTGTCTATTTTAAGAGCTTTTTTAAAGTATTCTACTGCTTCTTCTTCTTTCTCCAGGAAGTAAAGAACATTACCCTTGTAAAAGAGTGCCTTGAAGTTTTCTGGATCGATTTCTATGGTCCGGTTTAAATATCCCAAAGCATCCTCATAATTACCACTATCAGCTAGAGTGGAACCTAGATTATAAATAGCTGTTTCATAGTAATTATCAATCCCCAATACCTGTTCAAAGCATTCTATGGCCCGTTCATCCTGTCCCATTATGCTATAGGCCACACCCAAGTCATTCCATGCCTCAACAAAGTCAGGATCCATGGAAAGAGAGATTTCAAAAGAATTAACTGCGTTTTCATAATCCCCTAAAATAAGGTGGCAATCGCCCTTATAGTACCAGATATCCTCATTTTCCCCAATCTCCAGGGCCTGTAAAAATGAATCTAGAGATTTTTCATAATCTTCTAATAAGAAAAGGGAAAGTCCCTGACCAAATAGGCCGGGAAATGAGTTTTGTATTTTTAAAGCATTGTTAAATGATTTTAAGGCCTCTTCATAGATTTCCATAGTTCCTAAAATGTATCCCAGTTCCAGTTGGGCCTCCATACAGAAAGGATCTGCATCTACAGCTTCACGGAAATAATTCATGGCCTCCTGGGGCTTTCCATAGGTTAATAATTCTATTCCCTTTTGATAAAGTTTTTTAGCTTGATTATTGGTCAATTTATTTCTCCTTATGATTATATGGTAAATTTTATGTGTAAATGATATTTTTGAAATAAAAAGTGTAAATTTCACTGGTTTGAAAATAAAGTTTCAGCAAAATAAGATAATAGTAAGGTCTCTATTTTATTATATTAAAACTTATAATGATATAAATAAATTAATATATTAAGTAATCAAGTTCATCTAAAATTACAATTAATTAAAATAACCCCACGATATGAATTTAATTTCTATTAAATACTATTAAAATAGTTATCAACAAAAAATAAGAATAGAGAATTATTTAATTAAATATTTTAATAGATAAAAAAGGATAGGGTGTCCTGAAATATTTAAATCTCATTAATTTATTCTATTTTTTTAAAATTTTCTCCATATTTAAAATAGAAATTTCATCACCAGGATTTAGTTCCAAGGCCTTTTGAAAACACTTTAATGCTTTTTCATTATCTTCCAGCCCCATCCAGGATACTCCCTGGTAGGAATAAGGCAAATAGTAATCCGGATCCATTTCAATAGCTTTATTTGCAGACTTTAAGGCATCTTCAAATTTTGAGAGGGAATTTAAGCAGTTTCCCATTTCACACCACGATTGAACATCATCCACATTGATTTCCAGATGTTTTTCAAAAAAGGGAATGGCTTGATCACATTCATCTAGCCCTAAATAGTTGTATGCTCGAGCATAATAAGTAATTTCTTCTTCAAAGCCTTTTTCAATGGCCATATCAAAGTAATCATTTGATTCTTTAAATTGTTCTAAATCAGAAAGTGCATTGGCCTTAAGATAATATAATGATCCTATATCTGGATTTTCTTCTATCTGGCTTTCAATATATTCTAAAGATTCATCCAATGATTTTAATTCAGTGATAGCAAATGATTTATAGGCAATGGCGTTTTCAAAGATAGGGTCCATATTTAAGGCCTTTTCAAAGAATTCTAATGATTTATCGTATTTTTCCTCGTCAAACAGGTCTAATCCCTGGTCAAAGTAGTTCCATTTTTCTTGGTCTTTCATGGTTTTTCTCCTGATTTTAATTGTTTGTCCTTTTTGGTAAGTTTTTTTTTCTAAATATAATTTAAATATACAAATATTCTTAAAAATAATTTTAAATAAAATAAATCCTATCTAAATATATAATAAATACTTGATTCCGCGATCTAATACCTATTTTGTCGGTTAATATATTTTAAAAGATTGTTTAAACATTTCTTAGTGTAATTAGATAATTTAGAATGATTTTCTAAATAGCCAGCAACTGGAGGGCTGGTATGGTAATAAATTTCAACCAAAATTCGGCCCCAGATTCTTTTAAGAAGGTAATAGTCCCTGAAATTCCTTAAACTAATCACTTCTGGAGCATTAAAATCTCCGTAGGCCGCAGTGGCAATAAAGCATTTGTTTTTGAATCTTTCTTCCCTCACTTTTCCGTCTTCACGATTCATTTTCAACATATGATGCTCATTTTCTTCCATTAGTTGACAACCTTGTTCCATTAAATTAAGCATGAATTCCAGGTGCTTTTGATCCTTATCATGACAGTAATTAAGCAGTTCCATTATGGCCGAGCGATAGTTGGTCAATGCTAGAATAATTCCCGGGTGAGCCATTCTAAATTCCCAAGGTGGGTCCATGCGCTCCATATATTTTATTATACTGCTCATTTTTTTATAGTGCATGGTCAGATCTTTTTCTTGACATATTTTAAGCCCCATTTCCGAATCATTTTTTCTTAAAATATCTAAAAAACCGTCTATGATTATCTGGGCCTCTGTGATCTTGTTCTGTATTTTAATTTCATACATCTAGAAGAACCCCTATTAAATGGTTATTAATTAATTTCAAAATTATTTTAGACAATTAGTACCTTTTTACATCCCATCTATTATAATCACATAATCGTGCTATAAAATTAATTTACTATTCATTTAATCTATTTATTATAATCTATTTTTCGAAATTTATTCTTAATATATAAGTTTGACTTTAGAGATTAATTTATAAATATTTATATTAACTTCTTATCAATTATTATTTATCGCAAATAAGAAATAATGAATAAAAAATAATTTTAATTCTTTATTTCACCTTAGAGGTGGTTTTATTACAGATAATCCCTTTGATCTTGAAGATGCACATCAAGAAATAAATAAACTAAAAGACAGAGTTTATAATCTTCAATTAAGGGAGCGACAATCTCGTGAAGCTCTGGTAGGGACTGAAGAGAGAATAAAAAAAATTTTAGAAAGTACCAGTGATGGATTCTTATCCATAAATGCTGAAATGAGAGTTGTTTATTTTAATAGTGCTGCTGAGGAGATTTTAAAAAGAGGTCGGCACGAAATCATGGGAATGGACATTTTTGAAGCATTCCCCCGAATAAAAGGATCTTTTTTTGAAGAAAAATATTATGAATCAATTGAAAGCGAAAGAAAAGTTTGTTTTGATGCTTATTTTGGAGAGCCCCCCCATGAAACATGGTATTATTTCAGAATAATCCCTAATTCCAATGAAATTTCCATATTTTTAAGAAATATAACTAAAGAGAAAAAAACAGAGCAGATACTATCCCAAGAAAAGGAAAAATATCATCTATTGGCAGATAATGCTACGGAGATAATATGTACTCATGACTATGAGGGAATATGTACCTATATCTCCCCCTATATCAAAAAACTCCTGGGATACTCTTCAGAGGAATTAACAGGTAAAAACGTGTATAATATAATACCTCCCTCTGAACGAGATTTAATTAAGCAAAAACAAAAATATCTTTGTTTTAAAAACAAAATAGTTAGTTTTGAACATAGATTAATAAAAAAAGATGGTAGTTACTTGTGGGTTGAATCCAAAACCAATTCAGTTATGGATTCAAATGGCGAATTTCAGTATTTTATTGTAACTACTCGAGATTTAAGTCATCACAAAAAGACTGAGAAACATTTAAATGAAACCGAACATTACTATAGAACTATTTTTGAAAACACGGGAACCGCATCAGTTATTATTGAAAAAGATAAAACGATTTCTCTGGTTAATTCTGAATTCGCAAAGCTTTATGGGCTTCCCAAAGAGGAAATTGAAGGCAAATTAAAGTGTACCTCATTTGTACATCCCAGTTACCAGAAAATAATGGGCCGTTATCAATCTCAGAGATTTTTGGATCCAGATTCCGTTCCCAGGAACTATGAATTCAAGTTTTTAGACTATGAACAGGAATCTAAAGACGTTTTTACGACCGCCAGTATAATTCCTGGTGCTCAAAAATCATTACTCTCCCTAATAGATGTGAGTGAACGAAACCGTGCTAATAATCGACTTAAATGGGAATTAAAAGTCAATGAATCTTTAAATAAAATTTATGCACCATTAATTTCTTCCCAAACCAGCTTGGAAGATATTGCATATGTTATTTTGGCCCAGGCCATGGAATTAACGGATAGTACATCTGGTTTTGTAAGCGAGATAATTCCTGAAACTAAAAACATGCTGATTCTTTCTATGATGCCACCTGTTCCCGATAACTATTATTTTTCCAAACCAATTATCCGAACCGGTGAAAATGAGAAGGGTAGTTTAATGAGCCACAGCTTTAATAAAAACGAGGGTTTTTTTACTAATAATGCATCTCACCACCCTTTATTTAAAAATATCAAAGGCCACCTAAATATCAATAGATTTCTTTCAGTTCCTGTTTTAAATGATGGAATAAATGTAGGTCAAATTGCAGTTTCCAATTCTAAAAAAGATTACACCCAAAATGATGTGGAAGCCTTGGAAAGGCTGGCTGATTTTTACACCCTTGCCTTGCAAAAAGTTGGAAATGAAAACAAAATCCTGGAGTCTTTAGAGGAGAAGAAAGTACTTCTAAGGGAAATTCACCACCGGGTTAAAAATAATCTACAGATAATTTCCAGTTTATTGAATCTACAAAGCCAGTATATTGAAGATGATGTAACTCACGATGTTTTAATTGGAAGCCAGAATCGTGTACGATCTATGGCCCTGATTCACGAGAAATTATATGGCTCCATCAGTTTAAATCATATTGATTTCGGAGAATACGTAAAAAACCTTTCAGAAAGCCTTATAAATAGCTATATCGAAATTCCAGGTAATGTGAAAATACACATTGATATTAAAAATGTTTATTTGAATATAGAAACAGCTATTCCCTGCGGATTAATGATAAATGAATTAATATCCAACAGCCTAAAGCACGGTTTTAAAGAGTCTAAAGGAAACATAAAAATAAAAATGGCTCCTAAAAACGAAGAATATATTTTAAAAATTTGTGATGATGGTGTAGGTTTCCCCGAAGAAATTGATTTCAGAAATACTGAAACTTTGGGAATGCAATTAATAAATAGTCTGGTTAAGCAGCTTGATGGTGAGATAAAACTGGTTAAAAATTCAGGCTCTTGTTTTATTATTAATTTTAAAGAGTTGTGCTATAAAAAAAGAATTTAATGGTTAAGTCGATTTAAACATCCATAACCATTATTCCATCAAATACTAAAACAGCATCTCCTTCCATGAAGGCCCCTAATTCGTTTTCTTCAGAATAAACATCAATTTGGAGTTCTCCACCAGGTAAGTGCACCAGTACGCTTTCTGCTAATTTTTCCAGTTTATTACCTGCAATGACACAAGAAGTAGCTCCAGTACCACAGGCCAAAGTAGGGCCTGCTCCTCGTTCCCAAGTAGCCATAATTATTTCTTTAGTAGAAACCACTTCTACAAAGTGCACATTGGTTCTTTGGGGAAATGATGGATGATTCTCAATGGCCGGGCCCCATTTATCAAGGTCAATTTCACCAGCATTATCTACAAATATAACGGCATGAGGATTTCCCACACTTAAAGCTGTCATCTGCATGGGTTGTCCTTCTACCTTGAGTAATTTATCTACAAATTCATCTTCTGCTACATCCATAGGTATTTCACTAGTTTTAAAGGTGGCTTTACCCATGTTAACCCTGCAAGATTCAACTTTCCCATTCGAAAGAGTCATCTCAACCGTTTTAATTCCGGCTAGGGTTTCTACATCCATTTTTTCCTTGCGAATAATCCCATTATCATAAACAAACTTGGAAAAACATCTTATACCATTTCCACACATCTCAGCTTCACTACCATCGGCATTGAATATACGGAATTTTATATCTCCTTCTCCCGTAGCAGGTGCTACAAATATTGCTCCATCAGCACCTACTGAGAATCCTCTGCGGCATAATTCCACCACAAGTTCGCTTTTTTTATCTTCACTAACACATTCACTCTCAATCTCATCAATTACCACGTAATCGTTTCCTAGACCGTGCATTTTAGAAAATAAAATGTTAACTTTACTCATTTTATAATCTCCCTATAATCTCCAATACGTCAATAATATTATCCCCATATTTTATGAATTTATTTTAAAAGTCTTGCAGGAAGGATTTGTTTATTTAAAACATCAGCCATAGATTCTCGTTCCCTTATTAAATCCATTTCACCATCTTTTACCAGTACTTCTGCTGGCCTTGGCCGTGAATTATATTGAGAAGCCATGGAAAAGGCATAGGCCCCGGCATTCATAATAGCGATTATATCTCCTTCTTCTATCTCTGGAAGAGTTCTATCTCTGGCAAAAAGGTCTCCTGATTCACATACATTTCCAGCAACGTCTATTTCTTCCACTGCTTCTGCTTGAGGTTTGTTAGCCACCACAATGTGGTGATAGGAACCATACATGGCCGGACGCAGCAAAGTATTGAATCCTGCATCTACTCCTACAAATTTACGATAACTCTGTTTTATCGTGTTTACTTTAGCCAGTAAGTAAGATGCATCGCCTACTATATACCTTCCAGGTTCTATACACATGGTTGGTTTTCCCAGATTGTATTGAGCCAATTTTTCCTTGAATAAATCCGTGATTTCTTTGGCAAAGGTTTCAATGTCCAGTATATCCTCTTCAGGAGTATAAGGAATTCCCAGTCCCCCACCAAAGTCTATAAATTCAAATTTAACTCCAGCATTCTCTGCAATATCACCTGCAATATCCATGAGAGTGGTTACTGCTAATTTGAATGGTTCTGGATCCAGAATACCGGATCCAATGTGAGTATGTATACCTACCGGATCAAATCCAAGCTCTTTAGCTAATTTATATACTTCCACAGCTTCTTTTTCCATTATTCCAAATTTACTCATTTCTCCACCAGTGATACAATGCTCATGGTGGCCAGCCCCGACCATAGGATTTACCCGGAAAGATATTTTAAAACCTTTAGGATCCACGATTTTGGCCAGTCTTTTAAGCTGAGAAACAGAATCCACATTTAATCTAACACCACTTTCTATGGCAAACTCCATTTCTTCATCTTTTACATTGTTTCCAGTGTAAAGGATTCTTTGAGGATCAAATCCCGTGAGTGAAGAAGTATAAATTTCTCCAGGAGATACTGCATCTATGCCACTACCTTCTTGTTCTAAAATACGCAGCACAGAAAGGTTGGTATTGGCTTTGCAGGCGTAAAATATTTGAAAATCATCATAATGCTTGGAAAAAGCCTCGTAAACTCGACGGTAATTTTCTCGCACTTTATTCTCATCTATAACATATAAAGGAGTTCCATACTCCCGGACAATCTCTGTAGCGTCGGCACCGCCAATACTTAGATTGCCTTTTTCGCTAATTTCTAAATCGAAAACCATCTATAAATCCTCCAAATAAACTTAAGTTAACATCAACTTTCTATTTTTCATTTTATTTAAATTTATAAATCAATTAAATGAATATTTAGATGACTTAAATAGAGTAATGAAGAAAGGTTATTATACATAAAACGCATCTAATGGATCTTAAAAATAAAATAGCATTACCAAATAATGCTAAAAAAATGGAAAAAGAAAAATATTAAAATAAGTAACTAAATTAAAGCATTATTTCTTCTTTAGGGAACCTTATTTTTGCTGATGGTTCTTCTAGAGTATTATCCTAAAACAATGAGTTTCGTGGGCACAATATTCTGAGGCAGTTCTCCAAGATATAGTCTATTTTATCTTCCTTGATTTTCTTTTAACTGAATGCTCTGGCCGCAAATCTTTTCTCCACTAATTCTGCAAACTCCATAATTACGCTTCTTTGCATATATTTATTATTTTTAAAGTATAAATTATTTAAAAAAATATAAAATATTTGAAATCAATATGAATCATCATAAATAAGCCCGAAAAGAAAATAAATGATATGTATAAATAAAATTAATTAGTGGACAATGGATTAAAAAATATGACATTTAATAGGGATTTATAATTAAAAAGCATCATTTTCCATTTAATAATGAGAATTCAGGAGAATAAAATGACAGATAAACCATTTGGACTGGTAGTTAGAGCCATAATAAAAGATTCTGATAACAATATTCTTATTTTAAAACGTGCCCCAGATTCTCGAAGTAATCCTCAGTGCTGGGAACTTCCAGGAGGTAAAGTAGAACCAGGAGAATCTTTTGATAAGGCCATGATAAGAGAAATCAAAGAAGAAACCAATTTAGATATCACCCTGAATCGTGCAGTAGGTATAGCTCAGCAGGATCTTCCCCACATACATTCCGTGCATGTAATAATGACTGTAGAAGTGAATTCTGGAGATTTAAAAATCAGTGACGAACACACTGAATTTAAATGGAGAAGTTTAGACAAAATAAAGACTCTAAAGTTATCTAACTGGTTTGAAAGCTTTTTAGATGAAAAAGATATTTAATTAATTTATATTAATTAGGAATTTTATCTACTTTAATCTATTTTTTTGAATTATCTATAAAACCTATTAATAACAGCCGAAAAATCTAAAATAAGAATTAAAAATAGAAAATTAAAATAAAAATTGAAGAATAAATGTTTTTGTGATTTTAAGATATTTTAGCCAGAGCCGCATCCAAAACCTTTACCACTACATCTAATTGTTCTTTAGTAATTATTAGAGGTGGTAACAATCGAACAACCGTATCTGCAGTACAATTTACTAGAACGCCTTGTTTTCGAGCCGCAGTAACCACATCTCCACAACTTTTTGTGAGTTCTATGCCTATCATTAGGCCTTTACCCCGTACTTCTTTTACTATTTCATATTTAGAAGCCATCTGTTCTAGATTTGCTTTAAGGTAAGCCCCTAATTCTTGAGATTGATGAACCAGATTTTCATCCAGTATAACTTCAATGGC
>DAWK01000029.1 GCA_002509745.1 Methanobacteriaceae archaeon UBA349
TTAATAAAACTCTTGAAATTGGGACCTTGGAAGGAGTTCAGATTGAGGCCCCAGTTATTGATTTAAATAAGAATGAGATTGTTGAAATGGGTGAAACTGTAGACGCACCTATGGAAATGAGTTATTCTTGTTATATGGGTGAAGAACAACACTGCGGACTTTGTGAATCTTGTATGAGACGTAAAAGGGCCTTTGAAATGGCAGGTGTGGTGGATAAAACTAATTATAAATTTAAAAATAAAATTTTAAGCTAGATTAAATAAGTCTCTAAAATGATTTTTCAATATAATAATTTCTAAAAACAAAATAAAATTTATATAAAATTTGATTAAATCAAATAGCTTAAAATAGTAAATATAGTTAGTAAGGTTTCATACTAGCTATATGGCTTATCTAATGAATTAAAGTAGAAGTTTCGTGCGGTTGAAGAGTATTTTAAGTAATCTATAGATTCCGCATAGTAATAGCTATTTAAATTATCTTCGTTTTTGTAACTACCTTTTGTTATCATTGTAAGCTTTATTTTTTTCTTACTTACTTTAGTAATGATCATTTTTGTGTTACCTTGCAGTTTTTTGTTTGCATAGTTCTTATATTTGACCACAATATAATTTTTACTGTATTGGTAAGTTTTCCATGTTGTTTTATAGGTTTTATGGGTGGTATTATCATAGTAGCTAGAGCTTCCATGATCTATTACTTTTGCTGCGGCTACTGGATTGGCCATTTGCAGGCCACATACGAAAAGTGAGAGCACTAATAGTGCAATGATAGTTCCTTTTTTGATTATTGTATCGCCTCCTTATTATTGATTTTTAAATCTTTAATAATAAAGTGTTATTTTATTATTTAAATTTTATTACTTAATCTTGAATACTAAAACTAATTTTTGCTTAATTTTTTTTATTTTAAATGAAGTAAATCTAGAGTTATTCAAATGGTTAAACGTTTTAATCTGATTTATTTAATTTTCCAGTTATAACCACGATCTCTTCAAAGAAACACTTTTCACGAGCCGTGATTTCCGCTTCAAACCCCTGTGCTTCTAATCTTTGCAAGGTTTTTTCATTATCTGAGAGTGATGACTGTACCAGCTGCACCCGGCCACTTTCTTTGAGGTAATCTGTAACTTCATCAATGAATTTGTCAATGGTTTCTCTCCCATCTTCTCCACCATCAAAAGCAGCATTTAATTCGTCATCCAATTTTTCATCTTCAGAAGTAGGCAAGTAAGGGGTGTTGAATAAAATAAGGTTGAATTTTTCACCTTGCACTGGTTCAAAAAGATCACCCTGTCTGAGCTCTAAATTGAAAGTCTTGTTAGAAATGGTATTTTTCAAGGCGCATTTAATGGCGTGCTCATTTATATCAGTGGCCACCACGTTTTTTGTCCTTTGGGCTGTGTAAACTGCTATTAATCCAGTTCCAGTCCCTATTTCCAGCACTTCGTCTTTTCTTTGAATATCTAAGTTTTTTGCTAGTAAATAGGTGTCTTCTGCAGGTTCATAAACCTCAGGGATGGTGTAAATTAGTATTCCTTCGTATTCGATCATGGTAATTACCTTTAATTCCTATCAATTATTCCTTTTTAACCAGTTCATTACTGAACCATTATTAGTGATTAATTAACTATCTGACTCTTAGTTAATAAATGGAAAATATTTAGATTTTAAAATTATTCTGATCAGACTATTAATTGAAAAGTTTATTCAAAAACTAAAAATAAAAAAATAAAAAAACCTTAAGATTATTTATTGCAAAAAAGGAAATAAAATGATTATTTTACTTAATAACCATCAACGTATCGCCAGTATTCACGGTTTCCCCTTCGGCAGTGAATATTTCCTCAACGGTTCCTGAATGGGCGGCCTGGATATCATTCTCCATTTTCATGGCTTCAACAACGGCTACAACATCTCCTTCTTTGACCTTGTCACCAGGGGCAACTTTTAATTTAAGAACCATTCCCTGCATGGTGGAGCTTACTCCTCCTTCTACCGGGCCTGATGGTGTGCTACTGCTTCCTGATTCTTCGATGCTTATATATCCGGTAGGAACAACCTTTACCTCGAAATAGTCGCCATCAACTTCCACATTGTATTCTGTAGGGATGGCTGAGATATCACAAGAACCACTACTTTCTGAAGGAGGTAGTAAAGTTTCGGCTTCAGCTTCTCCTTTTAAGAATTTAGGGGCCACTGCGGGGTAAAGAGCGAAAGTCAAAATGTCTTCTTCTTTGTGAATAATTCCCATTTCTTTTCCTTCTTTCTCATACCTGGCGTATTGGGGCTTTAAAATGTCTGCTGGCCTGCTGTCAATAGGTTCTTCATCACCAATAATTTTTTTGGCAATTTCAGGATCAACTGGTGCCGGCGGCCTTCCATAGTACCCTTTAAAGTAATCTTTAACTTCGTTAGAAATCATTTTGTATCTTTCGTCACCTAAAACATTCATCACGGCCTGAATACCTACAATTTGGCTGGTAGGAGTAACTAATGGGGGATATCCCATGTCTTTTCTTACTTTAGGCATTTCTTTTAATACATCCTCGTACCGGTCCAGAGAATCCTGGGCTTTAAGTTGTGAAACCAGGTTAGAAAGCATTCCTCCTGGTATTTGATAGATTAAAACATCTGTATCAATTTGTTCAGCAATAGGATCCAAAATACTACTATATTTTTTCCTAATTCCTTCAAAGTATTTTTTAATGTGGTTCAATGCTTTTAAATCGAGGCCTGTATCATAAGGCGTGTCTTTAAGGGCCGCTACCATACTTTCAGTTGGTGGTTGTGATGTTCCCCATGCAAGTGGAGAAATTGCGGTGTCTAAAATATCAACTCCTGCCTGACAGGCAGCATAATAACTCATTGGAGTCATACCACTGGTACAATGGCAGTGCAGATTTACTTTTAAATCTGTTTCTTCTTTTAAGGTTTTAACCAGTTCGTAAGTGTCATGTGGAGAAATTAACCCAGCCATATCTTTTATAGCAACGGAATCACATTCTAGAGCTTCTAATTCTTTTGCAAATTCCACGTATTTTTCCATGGTGTGATAGGGACTGATAGTGTAACTTATTACTCCCTGAACATGAGCACCTTGAGCTTTAGCAACTTTCATGGCATATTCCATGTTTCGAATATCATTTAATGCATCAAAAATCCGGAAAACATCTATTCCATTTTCATAAGATTTTTCCACGAATTTTTTAACAATATCGTCGGGATAATGTTTGTAACCAACTAAATTCTGTCCTCTAAGGAGCATCTGTAGGGGAGTCTTAGTTACAAGTTCTTTTAGGTTTCTTAGCCGGTCCCATGGATCTTCATTTAAATATCTAATGCAAGTATCGAATGTTGCACCACCCCATGCTTCCAATGAGAAGTACCCAATTTTATCCATTTCTTCAGCAATAGGGAGCATATCTTCGGTTCTCATCCGGGTTGCCAGGAGAGACTGATGTGCATCTCGGAATGCAGTCTCTATAATTTTTATTCCTTTCATTGTGACCCTCACAAACATTAAATCATAATATATAAATTTTTATATTGTCTATATTTAATAGTCAAAACTAGCATATATACTTCTCAATTAGTATTCTTTTAATGTTAATTACTCTTATTTTTTCAGAGTAACTACCAAAATGTTTATATATATTACTTTACTATGCATATATGTCAAAAGGAAATATGATTCCTTCTTCCTAATAAACCTATAACAAAATTTAAGCCCAATATATCATTTAAAATAGATAAACTGCCATTTATCCTTCTTTGAGGGATATGTGGTCATTTAATATTATTAATGAAAAATGAATTATGGTTTTTATTCAATAATATTGTTGGAGGCGGTTTAAACCATGAATCATAAATTTCATTTAATCTCAAATGGGAGTTCATTCACACATGAATTTGGGCTTAAATTGAGATTATATGAGTTATTTTGGCCTATTTGGTTTCATAGAACTAATTTATCATTAAATTATCTATATTTGGATTAATATTCATATCTGTACATATATTCTATTATTGGACATAATATCCTTAAAACATTCACATCCGGATAATTTGGGAACTGCTACAAAAAATCACTCTAAATAATATTGACTTTATTTGTTCATACGCTGTACGAGCATCTCTCCCCCAAATTATCCATTTTTTATCACTAATTTAATCATCATTATTATATAATTAGTATTAAAATTTTTCATAAATATAATTTTAAGGAATATAGTTATATGC
>DAWK01000179.1:0-3729 GCA_002509745.1 Methanobacteriaceae archaeon UBA349
AATTTCTAGATTATCTGTACACAATGTTTGTAAACAGAATGGGCCGTTCATTCCGGGTTTTACTAGTTTTTTGGCGGACTTTACTAAGCTATCTCCAATATCAAATACTTGGGGAAGTAGAGATTCCCTCATTACGACTGGATGATTACCAGTTATAACATAAGATGGATCTAATTTTATATCTAATTGATCTTTTGCAGGAATTCTCACAAGGCCATCAATATTTGATTCAAAACGGCTGTCCATACCCATAAGTTCTACTTCATCATTTAATACAGAGTAGAAATAGTGAATACAAAAGTTAGTACCTGATACATATTCTTCTATATGTGCTTTGGAAACATCTTCTTTATCTATCCATTTTCTCTCAAGCATATTGGATATTTTTTGATCAAATTCTTCTTTAGACGAAGCCACAAAATAACCTTTTCCACCACGGGCTCCAGGGAATTTTACCATCACTGAACGATCTATTTCTTCAGGACTGTCAAATTTGAGTGGCATTCTTATATCGGATTCCATCATCATTTTTCTTTCCAGATCTCNNCAAACATGGGAACATTAAAATCATTTTCAATTCTGTCAAGTCCAGCATAGGCTACAAATGATCCGTGAGGAATAACAATACTGTTCAAACTCCTTAATTTTTCCTGAACTTCTTCATTTACGATGTCACTGAATTTATCTACGATTATGTATTCATCTGCAACTTTAAATCTTTCATATGGGACTTCACGACCTTTTTCACAGACTATGGCTGTTTTAAATCCTTCTTTTTTAGCCCCTTTTAATATATGGAGGGAGGTGTGGCTTCCTAAAGTAGCAATTGTTATGTCTTCTTTGTCGTATTTGTCTAAAATACCTAAAATTTCATTTCTGTTCACTTTACTCATTTAAAACTCCCCTTGAGTTCAAGAATCATTTTCATAATATTAATGTTATTAATAATGCATTTACTCATTTCTACTAATTATTTTTTTCCTCTTAATATCAAGAAGAAATATATTAAATTGATGAATAATTTTAAATGCCAACCTATAATCAATAACAAATATCTAATTAATAAAAATCAGACTAATATCTAATTTCAAAATGAATTTTATTATTCTATAAAAATAATATTATATGATTTAATAGGGTATAACAATGAAATGGAAAAAAATTGGCCATGTGTTAATTCTAGATAAAGAGATTGAAAATCCTCAAAGTTTCCTGAAAATGAAAGGAATTAAAACTGTTGTTAAACTGGGTCGTATTTCGGGTAAAAGAAGACATCCAGACATTAAAATACTCGCGGGTTCTGAAACTGAAACAATAAATAGAGAAAATGGTTGTTTATTTAAATTGGATGTGGCACAAGTTATGTGGTCCAAAGGAAATACTTTGGAACGTATGAGAATAGCTAAACTTATTGAAGATGATGAAAGAGTTTTGGATATGTTTGCGGGAATAGGATATTTTTCTATTCCTGGAGCTGTTCATTCTTCTGCTAGCAAAATTCATTCTATTGAAATAAATCCAGTTTCATATTCATATTTAAATGAAAATGTTTTTTTAAACAAAGTTGAAGAAATAGTTAACCCTGTTTTTGGTGATTCTATGGAACTAGCTGCTGATTTTTCTGTTGACAGGGTTTTAATGGGATACATAGGTAATACTCAAGATTATATTAAACCGGCCATTAATGCACTGGATGGATCAGGGATTATTCATTACCATGAATCTGTTTATGATAAAATAAAACTAGAAAGGCCCATTAATAGAATAAAAAGAGCTGCTGAAGGAATGGATGTACAACTAATTAATCAAAGGATTATAAAAAAATATTCTCCGGGTGTTGTCCATGTGGTCTTGGATGTTAAAATAACTAAATAATTAATTAAAATCGTTTAATTCTATTTTAGAAAAGTTTTTTTATTCTCATCATTTTTAGTAATAAAAATTAACCATGTTAATATTTTCATCTATTAAATTATTTAATTATTGCTGATTTTAATTTTAATTTTCTAAAACATTAATTAACTTAAATCTGATTTTAAGGAGCAATTATAACTATTTTCTTGACTTAAAAATTAATAACTAATATTAAATATTATAATTAATAATACAATTATGATATTTATAAATTTTAAAAATATTTACATGTATTAAAATTGACATATCCAAAAAATAAATGTTTTAATTGCTATAATCATGAGGAAGATGTTGATATGCCTGCAAAAATTTTGATTGTTGAAGATGAAGGACTTACAGCAATGGAACTTCAAAGAAAATTGAAATCGGCAGGGTATGATGTCCCTACTTTCGCTTTTTCAGGAAAAGAAGCCATAAAAAAGGCTGAAGAGTTAAAACCAGATTTAGTATTAATGGATATTTTTTTAAAGGGAAAAATTGATGGGATAGATGCGGCTGCTCAGATAAAAAAGGATCTAGGAATACCTATAATTTACTTGACTGCTCATGGAGATTCTAATACTAAAGAAAGGGCAAAAAATACGGAACCTTCGGCATATCTCTTAAAACCTTTCGATATTGATGTTCTTCAAAAAAATATTGATAAGGCTTTATATCATCATAAAAATGATAAAACTCATTATAATGATTTTAAAAATCAATCAGAACCTAAAAAATTACCATCTGAGCCTAAAATTATTAAATCTCCACCAATAGATGATATAATTGAGGATAATGCACAAAAGGAAGAAAATCTTTCAATTCTTGAAAATCATAGAAAACAAATAAAAAATTTAGAAAATGAAAAATCTGAATTATTATCTAGAATTGAACAATATAAAGATTCTTTGGAGAAACTTGAGGAAAATTTAAAGATTCAGATGGAATTAAACAGCGATGTGATTTTTAAACCAGAAGATGGTAAAATATTGATTAATGATCCATTAAATAAAATATCAATGGATAATGCTAATGAAGAAATTAAAGACTCTTTAAGAAGATATGAAAGGCAATATAAAACATTAATGGATGAGAATAAAACTTTAAGAGAGAATAAATCTCAACTTAAAAAACAACTCGGAAAAGTCAAAAAAGAATATTTGGAGATGGAAAAAGAATTTAAAGATCAATTAAAAACTTTAAAATCTCAAATAGCTAACTTAAAGAAGGCAAACAAATCTTTAAATAATGATTATGTTAAGTTGGAAAAACGCGCGATATCTTTTAAAGATAACTATGAAATGAAAATTAATGAATTAATTCAAGAAAGAAATCATGAGTCTGAAAAACGTAAATTTCTTGAAAAACAGCTTGAAAATATTTAAAATGGGATTTAAAGAAAATAAATAATTTTTAAAGAGATTTGTAATCGCATATTTTCAATACTTTTTTCAAAATATTATCCATGTTATTCACTTTTTTACGAATAATATTAATTATATAACTTAATAAAAGGAAATAAAATGTCAGGGTTTAAAGTTCTTTTAGCTGAAGATGAGAATATAACTGCTCTCCAAATCAAAAATAAGCTTAATGCATGGAATTTTGATGTTATTGCAGTTGCTTCTTCTGGAGAAGAGGCTGTTAAAATAGCATTAGAGAAAAAACCAGATATTATAATATTGGACATTGTATTAAATGGAAAAATGGATGGAATTGATGCTGCTGAGAAAATTCGAGATTATATGGATATTCCTATTATTTATTTAACTGCTTTTTCTGATGAAAAAATTATAGATCGGGCAAAGTCCACTGAACCAAAAAATTATATTTTAA
>DAWK01000179.1:3742-4396 GCA_002509745.1 Methanobacteriaceae archaeon UBA349
AAACTCAAAAAAACTCAAAATTATCTTGAACTAATTACGAAGAGTATGGGAGATATTGTGGGCCAAATCGACATTAAAGGCAGGTTTCAATATGTAAGTCCTTCTATTAAACACATTTTGGGATATGAACCAAAACAAATGGTTTCCAATTCTTTTTTTGAGTTTATTCATCCTGAAGACTTGGAAAAAACTTTAAATTCTTTTAACCATTGTATGGAAACGGGTGTCCCTGAAAAAATAAGAAAAAGAATAAAAGCATCTAATGGGGATTATAAATGGATTGAAACTATGGAAAGCCCTATTTTTGATGAAAATAACGTAAATGGTGTAGTAATTAGCTGTAGAGATATTGAAGAACAAGTAAAAATTGAAGAAGAGCTTAAATCCGCTTTGAATTATTCAAGAAATCTTATTGAGGCTAGTTTAGATCCTATGGTAACAATAAGCCAAAATGGTGAAATAATGGATGTTAACTTAGCCACGGAAGAAGCAATTGGATTGCCTCGAAAAGATTTAATTGGAACTGATTTTGCCCAATACTTCACTGATCCTGAAAAAGCCATGAAAGGTTATCAAAAGGCATTATTTTATGGCTCTTTAAAGGATTATTCGCTAAATCTTCGCCATATTTCTGGCCAAACTAGGGACGTATTA
>DAWK01000103.1 GCA_002509745.1 Methanobacteriaceae archaeon UBA349
TTAATTGCTCTGAAGGATATTGTAACTAATTATTAAATATGGTAACATTAATTTCATATTATCAAAAACAATGAATTTCATTAATATCAAGAATAAGAAATTGATTAAGGGGAAATTTTATGAACGATTATATTATAGATGCCCAGGAAATCACCAAGGAGTATGATGGATTCAAAGCAGTGGATGGTTTGAATCTTCAAATAAAAAAAGGTGAAGTATTTGGCTTTTTAGGGCCAAATGGGGCTGGAAAAACCACATCCATTAGTATGATGGTGGGACTGCTTAAACCAACCAGTGGCCAGATATTAATTGATGGTGTTAAAATTGAAAAAATTGACAAGGGTATGATTGGAATATGTCCTCAAGAACTGGTTCTTTGGGAACATTTAACTTGCCTGGAAAGCCTTAAACTCATGGGAGACATGTATGAGGTTCCAGGTGCTATTTTAAAAGAGAGGGCTCAGAAATTATTGGAAGATCTTTTCTTAGATGAGAATGCTAATACTCTAGTGATAAACCTTTCTGGGGGGATGAAACGGCGTTTAAATTTAGCTTTAGCATTAATACACTCTCCGGAGATAGTAGTTCTAGATGAACCCTCTGAAGGTTTGGATCCCCAATCAAGGAGAGTTTTGTGGAACTTTATTAATTCTTTAAGGGATGATGAAGGCAAAACTGTAATTTTAACCACTCATTTAATGGATGAAGCTGACAAATTAAGTGACCGCATTGCCATTATTGACCATGGTAAACTATTGAGACTGGATACTCCTGAAAATCTAAAAAAAGATATTGGTGAAGGGGATGTTGTGGAAATTCTTTTATCTAATCCTGAAGAGAATAATGGCGCCCTAAATATTTTGAAAGAAATGGAAGAAATAGAATCAGTCATAGAAATTAATAATAAATTGGATGTTCGGGCTTTAAATGCAGTTTCTAAACTTCCAGCTATTATGAAAATTTTGGAAGATGAAAAAATTTCAATTGAAGATTTATCAGTTCGACAAAACACTTTAGAAGACGTATTCATTGAATTAACTGGAACGGGGCTGCGAGAATGATTAAATTTTTAAGTATTGCTATAAAAGATTCTAAAGAACTTTTAAGGGATCGAAAGGGCCTTTTCTTGATATTGGGGTTTCCTTTGTTTTTCATGTTAATATTTGGATTTGCTTTTGGTGGAATGGGCCAGGAAAATGAGACTCATAATTTGGCTATTGTGAATTATGATCAAGGAGCGGTATTTCCAACCACTAATGCAAAAATAAACTTTGGTAATAATCTTACCACGGTGCTAAAGGATACCAAGTACGAGGATAGTGAAACCCATATCTTTAATGTTACTAAAACAACTGAAAACAATGCCAATAACATAATTAAAAATAGTAATGCTGATGCTTTACTTATTATACCTAAAAACTTTTCTCAAGCCATGGTTAATTTATTAAGTTCGAATATTAATCAAAATGCCCTCTCAAGCAGTTCTAGTAGTGTTTCTTCAGGTTCTACTTCATCTAATTCAAATGTCACTGCTAAATTAATTATCAGAGGCGACAGTAGTTCGGTCAGCTTTGGTGTGTCTCAAGCCATTTTGGTAGGGATTATTGGAAATTATCAGGATCAAGTAGTTAATAATGTGAAAAAAAGTGTTTCAGGTTCTTCTTCATCGCAGATTGAATATATAAAAACTGATGTGGAATCTGCTTCAGGAACTAGCTCATTTACCACCTTTGACTTTTTAGCTCCTGGAATGATGGTTTTTGCCATACTTTTACTGGCCACTACGGTAGCTTCGGGTTTAACTCGGGAGGTAGAGTCTGGAACATTAAAAAGACTAAAATTATCTAAAATGAGGTCATTTGACCTTTTATTCGGAGGTTTAATACCTTGGTCTTTAATTGCTGCATTACAAATCTTGATACTCCTGGGAGTAGCCATAGCCATTGGTTTTCATTGGCAAGGTGGTACAAACTCCATAATTTTAGCCATGATTGTGGCCATTATTGGAGGGGTCGCTTCTGTGGCTTTAGGAATGATAATTGCATCTTTTGCTCAAAATGACCGTCAAGCTACTAATTTAGGTACATTAGTAACGGTACCCGTATCTTTTTTATCTGGTGCATTTTTCCAGCTCCCTCAAGTGGTCATGGGTAATTTCATGGGAAACACGGTTGAAATATATGATCTACTACCATGGAGACACACACTTTTAGCATTGAGGAGAATTCTTATATATGGTGGGAACTGGAATGATATTTCCTATCAAGTGGCTTGGATGGTTGTTCTTACCGTGATATTGTTTGTCATTGGTGTGGTGCTATTCTCTAAAATGAGACTACAAGCTGAAAAATAATTCAATATTTCTATTAATTAAATTTAATTGAATTTTTGGATTACTGGCAAAAAATCAATAAAAATGAATTATAGGGGACAATAAAGTGGCTGATGATAAAAAAATACACAAGCATGGTGGAAAATCAAGTAGTGAAATTCTAAGTGCTTCGGAAGTTTTAAAAAATGTAGGTTTAAAATCAGGCGATATAATTTTGGATGCTGGCAGTGGGGATGGGTTTATTTCACTAGAAGCATCAGAAATTGTAGGTGAAAATGGTGAAGTCTATGCTGCTGATGTTCACAAACCATCAATGGATATTCTTCGCCAGAAAATTGAAGAAAAAGATTTAAAAAATGTAAATCCGATTCTAGCAGACATAACTTCCAGCATTCCTGTCGCAAATAAATCAATAGATCTATATCTCACCGCCAATGTTTTCCATGGGATAGTGGGTAATGCTGAATTAGATAGTACCATGAAAGAAATCAATCGAGTTTTAAAAGACGATGGAGTTTTAGCTATCGTGGAATTCATTAAAGAAGAAGGAATGCCTGGCCCACCAATGGATGTTCGTCTGGAACCACAAGATGTTGTAGATAATATTAAAAAATATGGCTTTATGGAAAAAGAAGTTAAGCAAACGGGGCCTTATCATTATGTGGTTTTAGCTTCTAAAAAATAAAATCGATTTTTTTCTCTTTTTTGATACAAATTCATTAATTAATTTTTTTCATATTTTATTTTTAATTTTCATTAATTTATCTAATTTAATTTCAAAAAAATAATATAATCTTAATTTTTAAAAATAAGAATGGAAATTTTAAACAAATAAAATTAAATAAAATGTTTGAATTATTTGTTTGATTTTGTTTTGTTAATTAAATTTTATTTTAGTAAAGTGGAGTGTACTTTTCCAAAAAATCAGCATGATTTTTATCTAGCATTCTTAAAAGGGACATGTTCTGTGGGCAAGAACAAGATAAAGACTCAACCAGATTTCTAAGGGTCCCATTTTTTATATTTTCCCTTACTTCTCTAGTTACTAAATCCAAGGTTCTTTTATTATATTCAAAAAGTTCATCTTGCTCTAACTGGTAAATCTGGTATTTTTCAAGGTTATATGAACTTCCAGGAGTCATCATAATATTCAGATAGCTGTAAAATTCACAAATGGCATCTGAAAATAGGTCTATCCCCATATATGAAATTATAGGTATGAAAGAGGCCTCGGCAAATGGGAAACACAGGGTTGTATTGGGGCTGATAGATTCTCTTAAATCTGATATTATTTCTGCTATATCTCGTGGCCGCCGAACCAGCTCATCGGCATTGGCTATTAATAAAGTTTTATAACCCATTTCTTCCAGCTTTTGAGCACATTCAATTCTTAAATCTGAGTATTTGGCTCCATGAACAACTGCAAAAGCATTTTCAATAGATTTATCATCATCTTTGTATTCTGCTGCTTTTTCAATGGTCTTTTCAACAGACCATTCAGCCAATGATAAAGGAACATCATAGGCCATGGGTTCATCAGGGCATATTTCCATGGTTTTTGCATTGATTATGGTGGGAGTTTTCAATTCTCCAATTTCTCCCATACGTGCAGGTCCATCATGGCCTTTTATTTCAATATTTTTGTTTTTAGCCATTTTATCGCCATTATTTATAATTTTTACATGTAAATTTATTTGTGATTTCAATTTTACTTAATTTATAAAATATTTAGACTGATTTATCAAATTAAACTTCTAGATTTAATTCTATATCTTTTAATTAGATAATTTAATTGTATTATATTATATGAATCTTGTTTAATAAAACATGTGAATTCCATTAAATTAACCTGAAAATAATTTTAATAATATTAATTTTTACATCTTTTTTAAATTATTATTTTTAAATTAAAAATCTAATTAATCCCCTGTGTAACTAAAAAGGTTACACTAAGCAAAATTTTAGGAACCTTTATATATGGATATAAATCACAGTTTAATAAGAGAATCCGAGGTTTAAATATAAATAAAACCTGTGAATATTCAAGGTGTGAAAACTAATGTCCGTATTAAAACGCCTTAAAAATATGTTAACCGGGGAAAAAGAAGAGGAAGCAGAAGAGAAGAACTCAGAATCATCTGATAAAAAATCTCCTGAAGCTAAATCTTCTGAAACTTCAAGCAAAACTAAGGAAAAAACTTCTAAAAAATCTAAAAAAGGAAAAAAGGAAACTAAGGCTTCTGGAAAACCTAAAGAGAAAATAGAAGAAACTAAAACCAAAAAAAGTGAAGCTGAAGATTCAAAAATCCCTACTGTAACTGAAGAAGAAAAACCAAAATCTAAAGTGAGTGATAATATGAGTTTATTGCAAAAAGATGAAAACTTAATGAAATCTGATGCTAAAGACAAAGAGTTTTCCGAAACAATCAAAGCAGCTGGCGGTGACAGTTTAGAATACTGTTTCCAATGTGGGACCTGTACTGGATCCTGCCCATCTGGAAGGAGAACTCCTTACCGAGTCAGACAAATTATCAGAAAAACTAACATTGGATTAAAAGATGAAGTAATTTCTGACCCTAACCTATGGATGTGTACCACCTGTTACGCTTGCCAAGAAAGATGCCCACGAGGTATCAAAATTGTGGATGTTGTGAAATTAGCCCGTAACGAAGCAGCTAAAGCTGGATTCATGGCCCCTGCCCACAAAATGACTGGTAAATTCGTTATTGAAAGTGGACACGGTGTACCAATTAACGATGCTACCATGGAACTAAGAAAAAGAGTAGGCCTGGGCGAATTACCACCAACCACTCATTCTTTCCCTGAAGCTCTAGAAGAAGTGCAAACTATCTTAAAAACTACTGGATTTGACTCCCTGATTGGATACAACTGGGAAACAAAGGAAATAGAATAATCAATTTTAGGAGGATCAAAAATGGAAATCGCATACTTCTTAGGATGTATTATGAACAACCGATACCCTGGTATCGAAAAAGCTACTCGAATCCTATTCGACAGATTAGACATTGGATTAAATGACATGGAAGGAGCTTCCTGCTGTCCTGCTCCTGGTGTATTTGGTTCTTTTGACAAAACTACTTGGGCTGCTATTGCTGCTCGTAACATTACCATTGCTGAAGATATGGGAAGCGACATCATGACCGAATGTAACGGTTGTTTTGGCTCCCTCTTCGAAACCAATCACATGTTAAAAGAAGACGAGGAAATGAAGGAAAAAATTAATGCCATCCTCGCCGAAACCGGAAGAGAATTCAAGGGAGATGTCAATGTTAGACACTTAGCTGAAGTGTTATACAATGATGTAGGTCTTGAAAAACTCGCTGAACTAGTTGACCAGCCATTAAACTTAAACGTTGCTGTTCACTACGGATGCCACTTCCTCAAACCAAGTGACGAAATTCAAATTGACAATGCTGAAAAGCCAACCATATTAGACGAAATCGTCGAAACTACTGGTGCAAAATCTGTTCCATATAAGGACAAAATGATGTGCTGTGGTGCTGGTGGTGGAGTAAGATCCAGAGACATTGATGTGGCTCTAGATTTCACCAAAGAAAAACTCAACAACATGAAGGATGCTGGTGTAGACGCTATTGTAAACGTTTGTCCATTCTGTCACTTACAATTTGATGTAGGTCAAATGGAAATTAAAAACAAATACGGCGATGAATTTGACATCCCTGTTTTCCACTTAGCTCAATTATTAGGTCTAGCTATGGGATTAGCTGGTGACGAATTAACTTTAGACAGTCACCAAATCTGCACTGATGACGCTGTCAAAAAGTGCTTAGATTTCTCAGAATTTGATGAAGTCACTGGTGGAGAATAATTCTCCCCATTTTTTCTTTTATTTATTGTTAGGATTAATTGAATTTGCATTCCTTTTAGAATTAATTTTTGGATTTTTTTAATTATTATTATTTTTATTACCAAATTTTATAATTCATAAAATTTCATTTTTAATAAAAATTTATTTAAAGGAATTTTACAAATATATACTATTGATATTCATTAAGTTTCATGGAATTAATATAAAATAAAATTCCAGTTTCTTATGAATGTTCAAATTATATTTAAAAACATAATCAAGAGGTGTTTTCATGTTTATTGCGACTCTCACAGGAATATTTGAATTCAAGGATTTACCTGAGGAATATGGATCTTTTGCACAATATAAGGCTGGATTGGAGAAAAGAGAAATCAAGGATAATGATGAAATCGCTGTTTTAAACATACAAGGCACAGAGAGTTATCATATTCTTTTCTTAGATTCTTATAAAGATATAAAAGAAATTCAAGACGAATTGAAAGCTGCCGATGCTAAAGTTAATCACACTACCTTAAAAATACTGGAAGGACATTTATGAGTAGTGGTATTCCAGTAGAGCAAACCTGGCTGATTCTGGTTGACTTATTAACTGATTTGAAAAAAAAAGGTGTGGATGTTCCTACCAAAATCAATGAAGATATAAGATTAATAAAAACATCAATTAACTTTTATAAATCAGATCCCACTCATCCAGATACTATCAAAGAACTAGATAGGATAAATGATTCCATAAATTCTATTCAAAATACTTTAATGGATTTTGCGGAAACTATTGGAAAAAATTATTATACGGAATGGCTTGAAAAACTCAAAAAAGCTTCTTTAGGAGAGGAAGTCTATAAAACACATGAAACCAAATCACGTTTTATTGTAGGTGCACCTCCGGGATTCCAGGTTGCCAGGATAACTTTAAAAGAACCCCTGGCTGAGGACCGAGTTCAAGAAATTGCAGAAGAAAACAATTTAATAATAGAATTTGAGAAAGATGAAGTTATTGCTATTTATGGTGATTCTGCAAATGTAAAAAGCGGATTAAAAGAAATTGGATCTTTTTTTAAGGATTAAATATTTCTTTTATTCTATTTCTTTTAATTAAATTTTATAAATTTTGAGATTATATCCATGTTTTTTTTTATTTATTATTAATTAACATTAAAAAATTTCTTAGACCAGATATGGTGGGTGATTAATATGAATATTTTAGCAATTAGTGATTTACATGGTTCTACGCATAAAGCTTTAAATAATTATTTAAAGAATAATAAAATAGATTTAATTGTCATAGCTGGAGATATAACTGATTTTGGCCCTGCAGAGCTTGCAGAAGACATATTAAATGAAATTTCTTCATATGGTATTCCTGTTGTTGCTATTCCTGGAAATTGTGACCCTCAAGGAGTTTCTAGTCAATTGGATAATTCTAAGGCCATAAATATTCATGGGAAAAGCACGACGGTAAAAAATGTTGGCATCTGTGGATTTGGGGGATCTAATCTCACTCCCTTTGATACTCCATTGGAATTTGGTGAAATTGAAATTTTTGAGGAATTGGATAAAATAATGGTGGAAATGAAGGACCAAGATATTAAAATTCTGGTTACACACGCCCCTCCTTTAAATACAAATGCGGATAAACTACCTAATGGTGATCACGTAGGCAGTGAAAGCATCCGGAAAATTATAGAGGACTATAAGCCAAATATTAATATTTGTGGACATATTCATGAAGCACAATCCATTGATCAAATTGGTGAAACAATCATATTAAATCCCGGTCAAATTATGGATGGTGGAGCTTGTCTGGTTCAAATTGATGACGAAACTAACATAATCGACTCCAAAATAATCAAATTATGATTATATGCTTATTGATCTATTTAATTAAAATTATTTTTAAATTGTTAGAGATAAATTGAAAAGTATATTAAACGGTAATTACTATTTAAATATAGTATATACTTTTTTTAAGGTGAAATAATGATGATTATGGTTCAAGGAGAAGTGAGCGGTAAAAAATATACAGAGCCTTTTTCTAAGGGAGTCTTGGCCAGATCTCTTACCCGGGCTGAAATGGATCCTAATAAAGCATACAATATTTCATCTCAAATAGAAGCTCATCTAAAAAAAGAAAATATTGAAATAATCAGTATTGATGATCTGGTTAAAATTGTCTGCGAACGATTAAAAACTGAAAATACTGAAATAGCTGAAAAATACGTGGCCTGGAGAAAAATTCGCAAATGCAAAGAACCATTAATTATTCTAATTGGAGGAGCATCGGGGGTAGGGACTTCATCAATTGCTTTTGAGGTTGCTAACCGTTTAGGAATAAGAAACATGATAAGTACCGATATGATTCGGGAAGTAATGCGTAAAATTGTTTCTAAAGAATTGTTACCCTCTATTTATGAATCAAGTTACACTGCCTATCGTTCTTTAAGAATACCTCCTCCACCTGAGCTTGATGAGGTTTTAATTGGTTTTAGGGACCATGTTGATACAGTAAGTATTGGTGTAGAAGCCGTAATTGAAAGATCTTTAAAAGAAGGAATTAGCATTGTTATTGAAGGAGTTCATATTGTTCCGGGATTTATAAGAGAAGATCTGGTTAATAAAGAGAATGTGGCCATGTTTGTACTCACGGTTTCTGATGAAAATGTACATAAAGGACGTTTTTATTCCAGATGTAGGCAAATGTGGGCCAGAAGACCTCTTAAAAGATATATGAGTTATTTTTGGGCTATTCGAAGAACGCATAAGTACTTTGAAAGTCAGGCCAAGAAAAATAATGTTCCGGTTATTGAAAATATTGACGTGGTAACTACCATTGATTCAATAATTAAGTCTATTACAAAAAGCAATGGGGGCGAAAAAGGTGTTGAAAAATCTGAAAGTAAAAGAGATAATGACTGAAAATGTAATTACAGTAACTCCTGGTGAAGAAGTAGTTTTTGCATTTGAAAAATTGATGAAACACAAGATAAGTGCTTTACCAGTAATTGATGATGAAAAATTGGTTGGTATTGTAACTGCTTCTGATCTTGGCCACAATTTGGTTCTAGACAACTATGAGTTAGGTACAATCGTAGAAAAAGTTATGATTACTGATGTGACATGTGTTGAACCCGATGACACTTTGGATCATGCGATTGATAAAATGAATAAGCATGGATCTGAAGGAGGCATTATAAATCAGCTGGTTGTTATCAATAAAGGTAAAATAAAAGGCATAGTCTCTGATGGGGATATAATCAAAGCTTTAAAATAAAGTTTAATTATCCTTAATTTTATTCTTTATTTGAATTAATTTTCATTAGATATTATTTAAAAATAATTTCATATTTTATTTTAAATTCTTTAAAAAAATTTATTTAATAAATTTTCAATTAAATAAATAAAGTTCATTCAATGCTTGTTGTCTAAAATTTTTAAATATCATTTTTAGTGCATATTATCGCCTATTATCATTTTATATTAGCTAATCATGTCATTAAAATATTAAAAATAAATTTAAATTCAGCAAAATATCCCTAAATAATATTGCAAAAATAGTAACCTTAAAATACTATCAAGATTAATATAAATGCGGGCTAGACTGGAGGGTTAGAGGTCCTCTGTAAGCACATATCCTCTTATGGTGCAGTCGAAGTTCAGAAGGCGGCAAATTAACCGATTTTCAGCCCTAAAATTCAATGCCGAAACCTCGTCCCGCAGGATTAGTGGTGATAGGGCTCTGGCTGGAGGGCTAGAGTAAACTATCTCAATTATGGGAACGGGTCAGGCCTGGAAAGGAGCAGCTCTACCATAAACAGCTGATGCTTGTGGAGCAACGGGGTGGAGTTGGATTTTTGGATCACTGACAATTGGAAGGTTTGTCCACTTCTGAACATGCCTATTTTCAAATCAATTGGATATGATAAAATAAGAAATATTATAATTAATATTTTAATTAATATTTTAATTAAATTTCAATGATATACAATATAATAAACATGATTTTTGCATCCATAAAAGAAACATTTATAACTGATTACATCTAAAAGTCTAAATTACCCTTTTTTCTATGAAATAAAATAAAAATAATAATCTATGCCGGGGTGGCCCAGTCTGGTACGGCGTGGGACTGCTAATCCCATGATCCTTTGGATCTCGCGGGTTCAAATCCCGTCCCCGGCGTTTTATAACTTTTTATGCAATATGTGGTCTTATTAATATTATTTTGTTTTCCAATTTTAAACTAGATTAATTTTATTAAAATAATTTCGATTTAAAAATCAATTAAAATGTAATTAAAAAATATAAAATTATGAATTGGATTTTAAGACTATTTCTACTATTTCTTGAGGCATAGAAGTCCTTTTAGATATTTCTTCAGAATTCATTCCTTTTTTAAAATACCGAATAATCACTACATCCATGGGCTCACCAACTTCGATAATATAATCGTCAGGGTCATAGAAACGCATTACTCTCTGTCCCCAGGGTTGTTGGTGAATTTTATGCAAAAAAGTAGCATTCATATTTTCTAATTTATTTTGGATATTATCTAGATCATCGGATTCAAAATATAGCTCTACACAATTTTTAGGGCCTAAAATTTTATTTTCTTCACTTATTAATTGTTGAAAATGTTTCCGGTCATGAATAGCAAACCCACCATTAAAAGAAATATTTTCACCATGATCCAGATCGACTTCTTGATTTAAGATATCTAAATAGAATTCTTTTGATTTCTGAATGTCCATTACAGTTAGAAGTGAACAGATGTATTTAACTACCAAAATATCAATCTCCTTCTTTTTTAATACTTTGCATAACTTGGAAATAAACTAAAAATATATCTTAATATATTCTCAATTATTTTTATTCCATTAATATTTTATTCTATTTAGGAGTTTACAGTTTTAAGGTGTCATAAAACTATTCTTTTAATTACAATAAGCTATCATCTAATTACTAGATTTTGAAATACCTATTATTATATAGTATCTTAAATAGATTATTCTAAGAGTTATATTTCTAGGAGGCTTTTAAATGGATATGCTATATATTTGGCCATCAATTACTATACTAGTCGTTGTTTTGTTGTTAGTAAAGAATAAAAAATCGTTAAATAAAAATAAAATTATTGAAATTTGTCTTTTGTCTGTATTGCTGATAATGGTTGGTTTAGGATCTATATGGGCCTTTATGGGCCATGTATTCATGTCTGCTCAAATGGCAGCATACATTGGATGGCCTGCTGGAAATCCTTTTCAGCTGGAAGTGGCATTCACAAATCTAGCTTTTGGAATACTGGGTTTACTATGCTGGAAAATACGGGATAACTTTTGGACTGCAACTATTATAGGAATCACAGTTTTTTACTGGGGTGCCGCTTACATCCATGCCATGGAAATCATTAATAAGAGTAATTATGCGCCAGGAAATTCAGGAATTCCAGTATATGTTGATATATTAATACCTTTGATCTTAATTGTTCTTTTAATTGCTTATAAAAAGACGATGGACAAATCTGGAGAAATAGCATAATTTTCTAATTAATTAGCTGATTTAATTAATCTAATTAGTTACCTAATTAATTAAATTCATTTTTTTATTTTAATTTATAATAATTCTAAAAATATCTAAAAAATAGAATTCTATGAATTATTTTAATTTTTTAATTTAGGTTCTTAAAAATTTAAAATTAATTTAAATTATTTTGGGATAAAAACGTTTCTATGACCATTCCCAATCGTTTCATACCTTCTTCAATACTTTTTGGATTGGAATTAGAGAAATTTAATCGCAAAGTATTTTCACCACTGCCATCTGCATGGAATGCTTGGCCTGGTACAAAGGCCACATCTTCTTTTATTGCCATATCAAACAACTCTAAAGTAGATATTCCTTCCGGTAAGGTGACCCAAATAAACATTCCACCTTGGGGTTGGGTGTATTGAACATTTGAAGGAAAATACTTCTCTATCATACTTATCATAGTATTTCGCTGAACTTGGTAAAGATCTCTTATTTTCTGGATATGTTCATCAACTGGATTGTCTTTGAGGTATTGATAAACTATTCTTTGAGTAAAATAGTTTGAATGGAGATCAGAAGCCTGCTTTACAGTAATTAATTTATCCATAACTTCTCCATTGGCCACGATCCAGCCTAAACGCATTCCAGGAGATACAATTTTAGAGAATGAACCAAATAAAATCCCTTCAGGTAAATATGATTTCACAAGGGGAATATCTTCACCTATAAATCTTATTTCGCCGTAGGGATTGTCTTCTATAAAAACAGTCTCATTTTCTTTTAAAAGGCTGGCCAATTCTTTTCGCTTTTTATCAGAGTAAGTTATTCCGGTAGGGTTCTGGAAATTAGTAACTGAGTAAAATATTTTGGGATTTTTTTCAATTAAAATTTTTTCAAGTTCATCCAGGTCTGCACCATTATTTAGCAAAGGCACGGTCTTAAAAACTGGTTCATATAAACTAAAAGCCTGTATTGCTGCTAAGTAAGTAGGATTTTCCAGAACAACTACGTCATCTTTGTTTAAGAAGATTTTTCCAACCAGATCAAGACACTGTTGAGAACCATTGGTAATTAATATTTCATCAGCATCAACTTCCAGGCCATATTTCGAGTATCTCTGGGCGATATATTCCCGAAGTGGCCTGTAACCTTCAGTGGTACTGTATTGCAATGCATCTTTACCATCTTCAGATAAAACTTTATTTACTGAATGGGAAATAGGCTTTACAGGAAAACTCTCAGGACTTGGAAGGCCACCGGCAAAGGATATGATTTCTGGATTTTCGGTAACCTTTAAAATCTCCCGAACAAATGAACGTGGTGTTTTAAACATTCTATCAGCGAATTTATATGAATATTTGGCCTTTTTAGTCATTGAAATACCTATTATGGTTTTAGTAAAAATGAATTATTAATAAATGAATTAATTAAGTAATATTTTATATAATCAATTAGATTCTATTTTATTTAACTATTTTAGCATATGATATGAGGATTATATGAAAGTAAATACTTTTTTTAGATGTGAATTCATCTAGTACTTTCAAAAGTTGTTAAACAGATATGAAAAATGTGAAAATGAGAATCTGGGATATTTTAATTAATTAATAAGGAATACAAAAAAATTAAATAAAATGATTAAATTTTGTCTTTTTTACATATAACTTCTGTTGGACAGCTGTGAACATTGACCATTTTAACTGATGTTACGTCATTTATGATTTTCTGTTCTACGTCATGAGCAATTTCATGAGCTTTTTCTAGTTTTAGATCTTTATTCAATTCTATATGTAATTCTACTGATACATAAGGACCCATATTATTAATTTTTATATCATGGGTTCCTTTAACGCACTCTAAACCCAAAGCAGAAATTTTTACATCATTTATAACCTTAGAAGAGGATACTTTTCCCATAATAATATTAACATTATCTTTCCCAATATGGAATGCTGTATAAATGATTATTAAAGCTATGACCACACCTACTAAAGGATCTAAAATTGGATAACCCAACTGAGAACCTATAACTCCAATCAAAATAGCTATACCTGAAAATATATCCACCTTTTGATGATTACCATCGGCTATAAGAGCCGGACTGTTAATTTTATTCCCAGTTCTTATTAAATAGGTAGTCATAGTGTAATTAATAAATATTCCAATAAGTGCCATAACAGCAGCAATCTTGTCTGGAGGAGTTATAACTTCCCCTAATGCTATTTTAGTATAAACACCCGATATTATTTCATAGGCTACAACTACCAAAAAAACAACAATTATAAGACCAACCAGGGCTTCTGCTTTACCATGACCATAAGGATGATCTTCATCTGCCGGTCTCATCCCTATTTTAAAACCTACAAATGTTATAATTGAAGTTATCACATCAGATAATGTGTGAAAACCCTCTGCAACCAGCGCTGTACTTCCAGATAAAAGCCCCACGGCTATATTAAATATTGTAAGAAATATGTTTCCAAATATGGCCACATATGAAGCTTTTTTACCTATTTTTTTTCTTTCACTACCTTCCAAGAATTCTCACCACAATTTTTATTATTCTATAACAATTGGTTTTGATATTATTAAATTAATTGGTGTAACTTTTAAACAATTATTTTTGTTTTTATTAAATATGCATATCCATTGCTCGATGGGGATATTCAGATTATTTATTAAATTTATTAAACTTATTAAAATTTTCATATTAAATATTTATTTTTTCTAAACGGTCCATTGCAGATTCTATTTCAGAATAAGACACTGCATAAGACATTCTAACATGTTCTGATCCAGCTTTTCCAAATGCCTCTCCTGGAACAGTTACTACTTCATTTGCCAAGGCTTTGGATACGAATTCTTGAGAATCTTTAACATAGGGAAATGTGTAGAATGCTCCTTCTGGTAACTTGCATTCCCATCCCATTTCATTCAATCGACCCACCATTAAGTCTCTTCTTCTCTTAAACTCCCCAACCATTTCATCTACACAATTTTGGGGCCCTTCAATGGCAGCAAGTGCTGCTTTTTGAGATATGGAACTGGCGCAAGCGGTATTGTATTGGTGAATCTTAAGTAATTCTTCAAGGATATCCTCTCTGGCAGCCAAATAGGCCACTCTAAAACCGGTCATGGCATAAGTTTTGGATAAACCATTTATAACAATAGCATTATCTGTGAATTCACCAGGGCTGTGATGTTTTACCCCGTATGTTATTTTTTCATAGATCTCATCAGAGATAATAAAAATATCATTATCTTCGGCCAGTTTACTAATCTTTTTAATTTCTTTTCTTTTCATTACACTTCCAGTGGGATTGGAAGGTGAATTTAGGATTATAGCCTTTGTTTTGGAAGTTATTTTATTTTCAACATCTTCGGCGCTCATTCTAAAATCATTTTCCATTTTTAGAGGTATGGGAATGGGATTGCCCTCTGAAATTTTAATAACTGCATCATATGCTAAAAATCCAGGGTCAGGAATTAAAACATCGTCTCCTTTATTTATTAAGGCCTGGGCACACATGTATAATGCTTCGCTGGCCCCTACAGTAACTATTATGGATTCTGGATCTTTCTGGACATTATTCTCAATATTTAATTTTTTAGAAATGGCCTCTCTCAGTTCTAAGATTCCTTTATTAGCTGTGTAATGGGTGAATCCTTCATCTAGAGATTCAATCACGGCCTGACGTATATGGCGTGGGGTATCAAAATCAGGTTCACCTATACCTAAATTTATTGCATTTTCACTACAAACCTCAAACATCTTTCTTATTTGAGATAATTGGATTGATTTAACTCTATTTGCTGGATTAATCATTATATCAACTCTATTAGTTTATAAAATTCATTTTCATTTTTTATGTTGAATATTGAAATTTATTTTTTTCTATAGTTTATGGTATTCTTAAATATTAAAAATTTAATTAATTTTTATTTTCACTTAATTAATTTCAATTAATTTTTCAGTTAATTTTCAGCTATTAAATGAAGTAATTTAGAACTATTTTTTATTTAAACAAGGCCCACAGTTATAACATGGAGATTCTTCGCACCATGGTGTTTCTGCACCATCCATCATTTTTAAATATTCTTTCTTAAGGAAATCATCTTTTAAACCAATATCTATATTTTCCCAGGGTAGCTTAGCTTCCATATCTTTTCGTGATGTGAATTTATTCCATTCTTTCATTGGAATTTTTTTTATCAATGATTTTTCAATCATAGGCCCGATTTCAGAGCTTCCGTTTGACAAAACATGTTGAATTAAGCCTATTCTAGGACTTTCGATTTTTAAAGGAGTATTTTTGAGATTAGATTTTAAAAAATTGATTTTTGATTTCATTAATTTTAAATCATAGCCTTCCCATTGCAAAGGGGTGTGTGGTTTGGGTATAAGTGGATTTACACTGAAACGAATGGAATTTCTTTTCTTAGAAAGATTCAACAAACTTTTCATTAGTTCTGAAAGCTCTTGAATATCTTTTTGAGTTTCGGTAGGAGAACCAACTAAAAAGTACATTTTAACGTTTAAGCCAAAATTCAAAGCTTCTTTAACCACTTCAAATGTTTTTTCGTCACTAATAGGTTTATTTAAACTTTTTCTAACACAAAAAACTGATTCTGGAGCTAAAGTTATGGTTTTAAGGCCACTTTTCATCAGAGATTCTAGTGTATCTGATGAAACAGATTCTATTCTAAGTGAGGGTGTGGTAACTTTAAAACCCATTTCTAAAAGTCCAGAACATAATTCGTCGATTTTAGAATAATCAGAAACAGCAGCACCAATAAGTGCTATTTTATTGAGTCCAGTAGCATCTCTACCATCTTCAGCTATCTTAAAAAGTTTTTTAAGAGATGTTTCACGACGAGGACGGTATAAATATCCAGCCATACAAAAACGACAGCCTCTAGTACATCCTCTGGACACTCCTAATAAAAAAGATGATCCTAAAGCTGGTTTAAGATTTTTATCATCGGTTTCCGGTACAATCTGGTGAATAGGATGGCAGGCATGATCCATATCATTTACAATAACTCTTTTGGCAGGATAATCTGGTAAATAAACTCCTTCAATATCTAAAAATGATTCAATTTCTTTTTTCGGGTTTTTGAGTTCCAGATATTTATCCAGTAACTGGTCCATTACAGCTTCTGCTTCACCAATAATAAATAAATCCACAAAATCTGACATAGGCGCGGGATTTGATGTTGCACAGGGGCCGCCAGCAATAATTAAAGGATCATTATCGTCACGATATTTTTTTCGAGGTGATATGCCTCCTTTTTTTAGCATATCCAGTACATTAAAGTAGTCTTGTTCATATTGCAGGGAAAAACTAACTATATCGAAGCTTTTCAGAGGGGTTGAGGATTCTAAACTCCTGGAATGGGGATAAACTACTCTTTCACACCACGTATCCTCCCTTGAGTTTAAAAATTCGTAGATAATATGAAATCCCAGTGAAGAGATGGCGGTCCGATAAAGATTTGGATAACATGAAGCAAATCTAAGGCCAACTTTCATTGGATTTTTCAATATGACATTGTGCTCTTTTAGCATAATCTATAATTATATTTAACATATAATCAACATATCGAAATGTTAATCCATAATTTAGTTAATGAAACTAATAAAATATATTTACCCTTAAATTTACCATATATAATTTAATTAAAATGATATTCTATTAAATTAAATTTATAATTATAAGTTTAATACGATTGTATATTATAATGGATTTATTATTAATTAAATAACTTTAAAATTTTTGGAATATCTAAAATAGTTAATAGGTTTGAAAATGGACAAAAAATACAAAAAAGTTGCTGTGGGAGGCACTTTTGATAAATTTCACAAAGGACATCGGAGACTTCTAGAAGAAGCATTTAGAATAGGAGATGAAGTCATTATTGGGGTGACTTCAGACTATTTTGGGGGTAAAAAGGGAGATATAGATCCTTGCGACACAAGAATGTCTAATTTAAGAGATTTTTTATCTCAATATCCTCAGAAATTTAGTGTGGTTCGCTTAGATGATTCATATGGGCCTACTATTCACGAGAGTGAGTTTGATGCTATTGTAGTTAGTAAAGAAACTGAACCTGCGGCCCAGGAAATAAATAAAATTCGAAAAAAGAATAAAATTCCTTATTTAGATATCATTGTAATTGACATGGTGTCTGCTGATGATGGAGTGCCTATTTCATCTACCAGAATTAGAAAAGGGGAAATAGATAGAATGGGCCATATCTTGAATAAAATTCGGAATGCTTTCCGATGATTTTTTAAATTTTAAGCATATTTTAATTAAAAAATACTAAACCCACTTAATTTATAACATAAACAATTAAAATTCGTTCCTTTCAAAATAAACGTGATGATCTTTATGAAATTTAAAAAAGATAATTATATTCCTATTATCATAATTTTTATTATATTTTTCACAGGCTTTTTTTTAAGACTTGAATCTGTGGACCTTCCGGGGGTAAATGAAACTGAAAAAAGTCATTATATGGATAGCAATGGTCTTCCATACATGTATGAACTGGATTCGTACTATAACTTGCGCTTAACCCAGAATTTTATAAAAAATGGCCATATGGGAGATACTATAAAAAATAATGAAAGCTGGGATTCTTTTTCTTATTTTCCTCCTGGAAGACCTGCTGAATATCCTCCACTAATAGTCTGGTTGGCAGCGTTCTCTTATTTTGCGGTAAATTTATTTACCAGCATGCCTCTTAAGGATATTTCTTTTTGGATTCCTTTAATTATAGGTCCCTTAGCAGGTATTGTAGGATATGTTTTTGTCCGTAGATATGCAGGGGAATATGCCGGGTTTGTTACAGGAATTCTTGTTGTTACAGCCCCCATATATCTAATGAGGACATTACCAGGATACTTTGATACAGATATGTTCAATATTATACTTCCATTTTTGACCATACTATTTTTTTCAGTAGCAATTGAAACAGGAAATAAAACTAGAAGAATATTATTTGTTGGGTTATCTGCCATTTTCATGTTTTTATTTTCTCTAGCCTGGACTGGATGGTCTTATTTATTTTATATAATCCTTGCCACAAGCATAGTTTATATAATACTTTGTAAAATTAAAAAAATTAAAATTAAAACATTTGTGGAAGTATTTGCGATATTTTTTGTCGTTTCGACTGTTTTAATTGTTTTATATTCGGGTATAAATGGAATTATTGCCCTAATTCAATATCCACTTAATTTTCTGCCTTTTATTACCGGAACAGAAATTATGGGTGAATGGCCCAATATTTATGAATCTGTTGGTGAACTTCATAAGCCTAGTTTAGAGGAATTTGTATCTGGTGTGGGTATAATTAACCTGGGCCTGGGAATTTTTGGAATTTTTGCGATATTCAGTTTAATGTTACGCAACAATATGCGAAGCAAATATCTGCCTAAATTGAGCTGGTTTGGTTTTATTTTAATTTTTACATGGATATCAATAGCTTTAATTGCTTATTCATCTAGTATACGATTTGGAATGTTACTTATACCTCCTTTGGCAATTTTTTCAGGTTTATTGATTGGAATCGCAGTTCAATATATGAAAAATTCTCCGATTAGTATCTCTAATAATTATTTAAGAACTTTTTTATCAATTTCACTAATTTTAATAATATGTATTCCACCCATAGTGACTGCTGAAAAAAATTTATTGAGTAGAGTTTCAGTTGCTGATGATGATATGGCTAGTGCTGCTTTGTGGATTAATTCTAACACTTCTAATGATACTGTTATAATTACAAACTGGGGATACGGCCATTTTTTAAGCCAATATGCCAACCGGCCAGTTATATTTGACGGAGGATCTCAAAATACGCCCCGTGCATACTGGGTATTCAGGGCATTTACTACAAATAATGAAACATTATCAGCGGGTATAATGCGTATGCTTTCATCCAGTGGTTATGATTCGTATTTGTCCCTTCAAAATCACACTAAAAATACTTCTTTAACTGTAAAAATTATGAATAACATACTAGGAGTTTCAAAGGAGCAAGCTCGATATATTTTAATTTATGATTATAAAATTAACCATTATTTAGCAGAAAAAATATTAAATGATACTCATCCTTCAAATCCTCGCCCTTTTGTTATTTTCACTGATGATGATATGATCTATGGGGGATGGTGGACATTTGTATTTGGGAATTGGAATTTCAATACTGGCAAAAAAGATAATTATACTTATTCTAGAGGTTATAGTAATAATACTACTTCAGTTAAAAAATACGACAATGGTGCTGTATTAGATCTTGAAAATAAAAAAGCATATGTTAATGGGAGTTTGCCATACGCGTTTAGCATTGTAGATAAAAATAATATTAGCACTTTTAATTTAAATAATAAAAGTGATTTTTACATGATTTTTTTAATTGATGAAAAAATGGCGCTGATTATTGATAAAAAATATCAAAATTCGATGTTCACTAAATTACTTCTTAAACAGCCTACTACTCATTTTAAACCCATCTATAGACATAATTCTAGTGTGGTATGGAAAATAAATTAATTAAATATAAATTTTATAGTAAACTACTAATTAAATTATTACTAATTAATTTCTGAATAAATATATTAAATTACTTAATCCTTTTTCAAGTGTGTTAAAAATTAATCTAAAGAAGCAGCATCCATTTTATTTTAATATGGATTTTTTAAGGATACATTTTGCGATTTAAATGCATAAATTTTGTCTTAACTAAAATAAAAATCTATTTTTAAAAAAATATTTTAATTATAATTTATTAATTGTTGGGTCTCTAGCTAATCAATTACGATTCTTATGCCATCTGCTATAGTCTGGGAATATCAAAAACATAAACAACAACTACTAATTAATAAGAATAGCTTTGAACTAATCATTTCGTGTTGCTTAGTTTTTTCATCAATTAACATTTAAACTCCAATAAACTAATCTTATTATCCGTTGGTTGTCGTGTTCACGCCGGATCTGACTTCGTTTACATCTTTTCCGGCGTCTAAACCAGAAGTTTCTGAAAAGTAAGCTCTGTATATGACTAGTGCTGCGATTGCGATTACGATTACTCCACCGAATAATAATATGTATTCTGCGGCACCTTGTCCTGCTTCATCTTTTAAAAAAGACATAGAAATCCTCCTAAAAATGTTATTAATTTAAAATAAAAAAAAATATTGGAAGTTATAATTTGTTAATTGTTGAATCTCTAGCGTTATCAACCACGCTACTTATATTGCCGGCAATGGATGAAGAAATATCAAAAACATAGCCACCAACTATTAGTACAATAACTAGTATTGCTCCAATGAGTAAAATCATTTCTGCACTGATTTGCGCTTTTTCATCAATTAACATTTAAACTCCAATAAACTAATCTTATTATCCGTTGGTTGTTGTGTTCACGCCGGATCTGACTTCGTTTACATCTGTTGCAGCGTCTAGACCGGATGTTTCTCCGAAGTAAGCTCTGTATATTACTAGTGCTGCGATTGCGATTACGATTACTCCACCGAATAATAATATGTATTCTGCGGCACCTTGTCCTGCTTCATCTTTTAAAAAATTCATATGGTACACCTCCAGTTATATATTATAATATCTTATCAAATCTGGTATATAAATATTTAGATATTCAGATTTTTTAAGACCTAAATCTATAATTATTATGTCCTCACTTATACTTTACCTTTTTTTAAAATGTTGTGCAGATTATCACAAAGTATTATCATAATGAATCATAAAATATAATATCATGCCTAAAAAATATGAAGTTCAAAAACTAATTCTTCAGGCATTAAAAAATGGGGATCTTTCAAGAATAGACCTTTTAAATAGCATTAGAAAAGAATCGGGATTATCCATATCTGACAAAACCCTTAATGAATCTTTAATTTATTTATTAAGACAAAATAAAGTGGGTGTGGTCGGATATGATCTTAAAATTTATGATGGTTTGAATAGGGTTCAATCTATGAAAGCAGATGGTATTATTTTTACCCGTTTTAAAAACGATTCTTTTGAAATCGGTATTTTAATTAGTAAATTAGAGTCTGAAGACATTGAAAATGTGAGAAATGCAATACATAGATTAAAAATCATATTTAAGAATAAAATAAGTTATTTAGAAGATATTAATCTTGATGGGGATTCTGATGCTACATTTAATAAAATTATGCACTATATAAACATTCAAGATGATAATCAGAAAAGAGTTATGACTCAAAAATTTGCACTTGCTTTAAGTGATGAAAAAGATTCTACTGAGACTTTAAGACAATTAATCGCTATTTTCGGAATTAAATAGTTAGATATGCTTCTTAATATAACCTAAGTTTCTTAGAATAGTTGGTAATGTTGTCCATATTTCAAAATCTCATTTATCAAAAAAATATGAATATATTTGAAAAATGAAGTTTCATTACTTTATATTGGTACTATAATTGATAAAATACTGTATCTATAACAGTATAGTTTATTATTTAGAATAATTATATTTATTATATTAATTAATTCAATATATAAAAAGTTAATAAATAGCTTAATTAATTCGCATTTAAATGTTGAGATGACTATTAATTAAGTTGAGAGTTTGACTGAAGTAAACTAATTTAATTTATAATTATTATATTAACTTAACAACAGGGATAATATGAAATTAGGAGGCATCAGATGATTTATTTGCTGATAACTTTGGCAGGAGTGGTTTTTTTATTTTTGGGACTCATTGGGATGTATTTCGGTTTCCAGACACCACCAAACATTCTTTCGTTTTTAGCAGGTCTTATTAGTTTTGTTTTAGGTTTAATGGCAGTTATACTCTTCGCAGGCAAAATTGACTTGAGTTCTTTAAAAAGATCAGTCCCAGTGGCTGATGAAACATCTGAAGTTAAAAGTACTATGACTAAGAGAAGTTTTGAAAATGTTAGGCCTGATAAAAAACCAGTTAAACCTGCAAAGATTGCACCTAAAATAACCCCTAAAAAAGCAGTAGCTGCTACTGAAACTTCAAAGCCAAAAGTTTCTAAATCCCCTGAAGATACTAATGTTAAAAAAACAAAAGTAGATCATCCTATAAAACCTGCAAGAAAACCAAGAAAGTTTTTAAAATTGCCTAAAAAAGGAAAAAAGGATTCTAATAAGTTAAAAGAAACTAGTAAAGAAACTAGTTCAGAGGCTATTTCTAAAATTCCATCAACTGAACCAAGGGGAAATCCTATGAATAGGCCACCAAAGGCACCAATGAAACCATCTAAAAAGTCAAATGGCACTAAATCTAAGGATAATATGGTTCAACCTTCGGAATCTAATTTGACAAAAACAATTAAACCCTCAAAGCAAAAGCCTGTTAAACCAAAATCTAAACATGTAACGCCAGCAAAACCATTTGTAACGGCTGACAAAGATGATAAACATTATGTTAAGGACCGTTTAAATAAGCTGAAGCAGGAATATATTGAGAATGTAGATGATGTAGAAGATCTTATAGAAGAGAGATTAGATTCATTTAGGGGTGCAATTAATCAAATAAGATCAGAATCAAAGGAACCCAGTATAATCTGGTCTTTTGATGCTTCAGATGTTCAGGAAGCAATGAAGGATACTATATTACAAGCAGATACTAAAGTAATTATGATGTATCCTTGGATAAGAAATATAGATGTGGGTATTCTTAAAAAATTCATGGATACTAAAAGTAGAATGATTATTCAAGAGGCAGGACTTGATGATGATGCTTCTGTAGAACTGATTAAAGTGCTTTTAGATAATAATGTTCAAATTAGAACAATGCCTCATATACACACCGTAGCGGTTGTTTCAGATGATAAACATGGTTTAATTATTTCCACGGATCCTATATATGACAGTTTTGAAGTTGGAGTTATTTACAAAGACGAGAAATCTATTCTTGAGATTGAGAAGTTGTTTGAAGAAGCCTGGAGTTTATCCAAAGATATCGTGCTGGGGAATTAATAATGGATCTAAGATGGATGGGGCATTCTGCATTCGAGTTAATCACTGAAGAAAATTTAAAAATTTTAATAGATCCTTTTATTAGCAATAATCCTTCTTGTAGTGTACCTGTGGAAGAGATAGAAGCGGACTTAATTTGCATTACTCATGGCCATGCAGATCACTTTGGAGATGCTCTGGAAATTGCGAATCGTACTGGTGCTTTAGTAATTGCCAATCATGAAATATCTATTTTCTTTTCCAGACAAGGCTTTGAAACTCAGGGCATGAACATTGGTGGTTCTTCTCATTTCCATAATATTAAAATTACCATGGTTGATGCCATACATTCGGCAGATATTGATTTTATGGAAGAAATTACGCCAGGGGGAAAGGCTTGTGGATTTATTTTTGAGCTGGAAAATGGCCGTAAAATCTATCATGCAGGTGATACTTCTTTATTCGGTGATTTAAAATTGGTTGTAGGTGATTTTTACAAACCAGATGTGGCTTTAATCCCGATTGGGGATCGATATACTATGGGCCTAAAAGATGCTTCAACTGCGGTGAAATGGATTTCTCCTAAAATAGTTATTCCCATGCACTACAACACATTTCCGGTAATAGAACAAGATCCTGAAGACTTTATGGATTTAGTTAAAAATAAAATTCCTAATGTCGAGGTAATTATTCTAAATCCCGGTGATATCTACACCGAATGATAAAATTTAATCCATATTAATAGTTATTAATGCCTAAAACTAATCAATTTAATAATTATATTATTTAATTAACTATAATAAAGATTATTTAAAATATTAAATATTATCTAATATCTTAATAATGATTTAAAAGAGTGATAAAATGGTGAATTTTTTTACGAAATTTTTTTCTAAGCTATTCAGAAGGAATCAAAAGCTTAAAATAGGTCTTTACGGCCATCCAAATTCTGGAAAAACAACTTTGGCCAATACCATGTCTGAAGATTGGTTGGGCAAGCCATTAGGTTTGATATCTAACATTCCTCACGAAACCCGAACTGTTTACAAACAGGAAAAGGTTTCTATAAAGCAGGATGGCTATGAACTGGACTTTGATATTATTGATACTCCTGGAATCGCCACCAAAGTAGATTACAAGAATTTCCTTGAATTTGGTCTTAACGAGGTTGAAGCAAAAGAAAGGGCAAAAGAAGCTACAAAAGGCATAATCGAGGCTATTAAATGGCTTGATGATGTCACTGGAGTTTTACTGGTTATGGATGCTACTAAGGATCCTCTGACTCAGGCTAATATCACTATTATTGGAAATTTAGAGGCTAGAAAGATACCATTTGTAATAGTTGCCAATAAAACAGATCTTCCTGAATCATCGCCAGATAGAATAATTTCAGTATTCCCACAGCATACTGTAGTTCCTATTTCAGCATTGCAGGGAGAGAATACTGGTGAGTTATATATGGCAATGATAAGAAAATTTAAATGATTATTTCGATTATAAACGGCTAATTGAATTTCAATAAAGAATTAGTGGGGTTTTAAAATGGAAGGATTAAAAATGGAATTTTTATCATCTGATGCTCTGGAGGGAAGCAGCAGTATGGAAAAAATTTCCATGATAATAAATAGGGTTAAATCTGGAGAGATATTAGTTATAGAAGGAGGACTTACTCCTTCTGAAGAAGCAGAACTTATTGAAACTACAATGAGAGAGATTGACATTGAAAATTTTGTTGGAATTGATATTCACACCTTAGAAAGGAACGAAAAATCCTTTTTTGGTTTTTCAAAGAAGAAAACCATAGGTCTGACTATAATTGGCCCAGCAAATGTAATGAGATCTGTCAAGAAAAAATCTAATTTCCTTTCCATGATAGCAGAACTTGGTGATTCTGGTGCATCAGTGCATTAAGTGTGGAGCTATAGTAAAATCATCTGAAGAAATTCTAAAGGGTTGCCCTAAATGTGGTAGTACTTATTTCAAGTTCAAAAGCGAGGGTAAAGAAAAAGAAGTAGAAAAACCAGAGGCAGTAAAAGGTGAATCCATTGAAACCATAATGGTTAAACAGCATGGTATTTATGAAGTAAACTTAACTCCGCTTTTAGAAGATGATTCCATTATAGTTTCTGATGAAGAAGGAAAATATGTTATAGATCTTAATTTCCTATTAAAAAAGAAAATAAAGGAACAGAAAACAAAAGAGATGTAAAAAGAGATATAAATCTTTTATTTTTATATTTATTTCTATACTTCTGAATTCTTTTTGATATGTGATACTAATTTTCTGCTACTTATTTTTAATTTAGGTTTTTGAATAGATACGAATATTTTTAAAATAATCAAATATTCTATCCCCTATTACCTTTATTATTTACAATATCACATTTTCCAGAGGGTAAAACTCTTACAATATCATCTAAGGTCATAATTTTATCTTTATCTATTCTTTTTAAGATTTCCCGGGATATGGCTTCTTTTTTGGTGTAACCTGGTTTTATGACTACATAATTATCCGTATGTTTTTTCAGAGATTCTACTGGCCCGGCCATTATTCTGGGGCCTAAGTAGTCAACAATACCTACAGCAATGCTTACTGTAGCACCTCTAACATAATTTCGACTGCCTCTAATTATAAATGCACCTTTAGATACGAATTCTCCGGATTGGGGAGTTTTTGAAACTTGGTCGGGATGCACCCAATAAACATCATATGAACTAAATCCTTTGGACCAGGCACTGGAAAATGATGCAGCAAAAATAGCCGCTTCTTGAATAGTACTTTCAGGTATTTTAGATGATTCATCACTTGAAATATTAGTAATTTCTGATGTATCGGCCTCAGATTCTTCGGGCTTAATGCCTTCATTCTTTATGATTACGGATGGAGCCCCATGAATATCGGTGTGCATATAGATGTCATTGTTTTCCATATGCTTTTTTACAGCTATTTCATTAGTATTAGCATCTCTGCCACCAATAACTAAAAATCCATCAGAAGATAGGAACCATCTTAACTTTTCAAACCACTTTAGATCCTTTTTGACTCGTTTTTGAGGAACCAAAACTCTTTCCAAAGCTATTTCTTTTTTCTGTTCTACTCTATCTAATTCTTTTTTAGTTCTTTCAATAGCAATTAAAACCCCTTTTATTTTTCGTTTCGCTTTTTTTCCTTTTTCATAATAAACTTCAGCATTATCTGGGATCGGGTTTTTACTATCAATTAATATTCTTTCATCTTCAATATTTAAAAGAAGATTTCCCAGTTTATCAAGAGATTCAACCATCTTAACTTCTTCTAAACCCTTTTTGCGTGCGGATTTAAAAGTTTTTGAAATTTCCATCCAGGAATATTTCTCCCGAGCTTTATGAATAACATTTAAAATTTCTTCTATCTCAGAGTAGTGAGCATAAAGCAGATCTCCTTTTTTGGTAGAGTCAATAATGGTTTGTTTAAAATTTTCTAAGGTATCTTCTTGAATTTTTAATCTTTTAGCGTATTTATTAACTTCCTTTCCCCAAATACTTTCTTGAACTCCTTTTATGTCTGAGCGTACTTTTTCACTGAAATATTCATCTGCAGCTTCATTATAAGTTTCAAAGTGCTGTTTATTTTTATCCTTGTAAATTTCCAATTCCAGAGGTAAAACGTCTTCCTTTCCATTGCTAACAATATTTGGAGAAAATTTATTTTCTAGCAATGGTTGGAAGACATCTTCAATAATATCAAAGAGTTTTTGAAGTTCTTCGGGTGAAATATCCGAGGTTAGGGTATTTTTATCCATTCCTGATCTCAGCACAATTTCCTGTGCATAAATACCACCTAAACCACTTCTGGCCAGTGTCCTTACTAGGTCGCTGTCTGATTTTAAGAAGATCTCTTCCAGTTCTTGCCTTTCAAATTTGAGGGGGTTTATTCCCCTGCTGGGAGGATATTCGTACTCTTCTTTAGATCCTATTTTCCTTTCACTCCACATTTTCCTTTTAAGAGGTAAAATAATCTGCCGGTCTTGATTTAATAAAATAATGTTACCCTTATCAAATAATTCAATTACCAGTGTGTAATCCTCTTCTTTGGAGACTAATATTTCAACTACTCGATCAAAACGGTATTGGCGGATTTCTCTAACTGTTGCACCTTTTAAATATTTTCTAAGAAGCATAGGAAAAGATGGTGGTAACTTGGGGTTTTCAAGCGGATACTGTGACTTATGCATACGCACTCCAGCTTGGAAAACGACATCTACTCGCCCATGTCCAGTCACATGAAATCTAACAACAACCGTATCTTTAGTAGGTTGATAAGCTTTATCAACTCGTGAATCTTTTAATAAATCGTTTAATTCATGACAAATAGCGAATATGTCTACGTTGGACATGTTTTTCATAAAAACACCTTTAATTTTAATAGCAAATATATGGTAGTAAATTGTAATTTAATTATAATGACTTTTTTAGAGATTAGAATAATTTTTTTTTTTTTTGAAAATATTAATTTATAAATCCTCATTAATTATTATGGATGAATATTGATGGAATCATTTATGATAGAATCTGACAATTCAATCAGAAAAATATTTAACTTTTTAGATTTATTAATCCAATTAAGGATAGATAATTTATATAGTATTATAATCAATATGGCTCATATTGAATTTGTTTAATCGTTTGTTTTACTACCTTATAAATCGTAGATTTTTTAAGGGAGTATTTAACTAATAGATTATTAAACTTTTAAATTCTAGCTGTTTATATGCTATTGTTTAAGAGTATTAAAAGAATTTACTGGGGAAATAATCTTTTATTTCCTGAAATTATACTAAAAAAATTATAACTAAATTATGAAATCAGTTTTATTTAATTCTTGGAGGGCATTATTATGGATGTTGATGTTAAAATAGCAAGTATTCATACAGTTGCGGCTGTTGTTGCGGCTTATATTTCATTTATAGTTTCTAATGGTTCAATTGCAGTTTTAGGCAACAATCAAACTTTAGGAGCTCTTTTCGGCCTTGTAGTTTTAATTATTGTCGGAAAATTATGCGAAAAATTGTTGGGTAAAGAAGAAGTTGGGGGATTTAAAGGTTGGTTATGGAGTGGAATAGTTCCTTTCATCTTTATTTGGTTCGTAGCATGGACCATGCTTATTAATCTCTGATTTAATATTCTATATTAAATAATTAATTTTTTATTTTATTTATTTTATTTTCAATTTTTTTATAATTATTTTTAAAATATTAAATTGTGTTAAAATAGTTTTTTTAAAATATTGGGCTGATTTTTAAAATAAAAAAATAAATATTGTGTTTGGATTTTTTGTTAACTAAGGCGCTCCGTAAAATATCCATACAAAAACAAAAAATAGGGCAGATAGTAGTACCAAAGGTGCAATTATCCTGCTTACAGCCACAATAGAACTGATGGTTGAAACAAGTTCTGTAGAATTCGTAGGGCCCCAAATATTTAAATTCTTTATCCTTGCAGATTTACAGCCTACTGAAACTGGTTCTAAATCATCTAATGACTCCTTTGTGCATTGTATAATACATTCAAGGATTTCTTCTTTTTTCTTGGAACCAACAGGGTTGTGACCTCCGGCAAGTGTGTTTACTGAGTGAGTATCTGTGGTCATGACTTCTACTGAGTCGATTCCCAATTTTTTCACAGCTTCAATGATGGTTTTCCGGTATCCAATCACCATATTATTAGAATCTAACAAAATATAAGCCGTATTTTGATTTTCTACATTTACTACTAGAACCTTTATTCCACTCTGTCCAATACCATCTGCTTTAGAAAAATTATCCATAGGGTCATAAGAGCACCCTACTTTGATGCTGTCTCCTTTTGATTCACATTCTATTTTCTCTATAGCATCCATTAAATCGAAAACTTCTTTATTTCCTGGCAGAACTCGACCTGCTTCCCCTTTAAATGAATTATGACAATCAACTAGAATAGTATTTTCAGAATTACATCTGGTTTTTGCCAGGTTCATTAAAGATAAACCAACTCCAAAATCAATATCATCAAATCC
>DAWK01000133.1 GCA_002509745.1 Methanobacteriaceae archaeon UBA349
TCTTCGCACTGTTGACAGATAATAGGATAATATGAACCTTCAACTTCCCGTATCATTATTCTAGATACGCCGTAAAGTTTAGAACAGGCATCTTCGCAGTCTAAACAGCCATCGCATAACTCTGGCTGAACTATTAATTTATCCAATCTTCTGCCCCCTATATCCTAAGCTCAGTACATACTTTGTCAACGTATTCCTGAATCTTATCTTTTTCCTCATCTTCCAAGTGCTTAAATCTTTTTTGAGCATTCAAATATTCATTCACTGGTTTTCGTTGCATTGGTCTATAAGTAACCTTAAATTCACCATCAACGATTTCATATAAAATCCATGAGCCTGTTTCTACAGCTAGACGGCCTATATCTATAGTTTTTGATGGATCATAACCCCAACCTGTGGTACATGGTTGATTGAGGTGAATATAAGCTGGCCCTTCAATTTCAGCGGCTTTTTTAACTTTTTTCATGAAATCTTCTGGATAAGATATGGACGCAGTAGCCACATAAGGCACACCATGCGCTGCCATAATCATGGGAACATTTTTCTTAGGTTTATCTTCACCAAAACTTTCTTTTCCATGGGGGCTGGTGGTTGTAGATGCACCATAAGGTGTGGATCCACTTCTCTGAATACCGGTGTTCATGTAAGCTTCGTTATCGTAACAAATGTAAATCAGGTTGTGACCTCTTTCCATTGCTCCAGATAAAGCTTGCATACCAATATCTGCTGTTCCACCGTCTCCAGCAAATGCTACAACATTAACATCATCTTTTCCCTGAGCTTTTAGGGCCCTTTCTACTCCTGAAGCTACCGCCGCTGCGTTTTCAAATCCAACATGTATCCAAGGAATTTCCCACGCGGTTTCAGGATAAGGGGTAGTAATTACCTCTAAACAACCAGTTGAAGAAACAGCAACGGTGTTTTTGCCTAACATTTTAAGTGCTAGTCTTACACCTATGGTAGCACCACATCCGGCACAACCACGGTGACCCGGGGCGAGTAATTCTTCTTCAGGTATTTTCATTTAGACTCCCTCCTTTAATCCGATCCAGGTAATGTCCTGGGTAGGGTTTTTAGTCTTATTTACAATGTCTTTGAGGTGGGTTGGAGTAATATCTCTTCCGCCAAGACCTACAATAAATCCGTAAATCTCAATGTCCTGGAAATTAATTGATGCTTTCAGGTCGGCGTATAATGCTCCTCCAATACCAAAGGTAATGTTCTTATCAAGAACAGCTATTTTATTAGCGTTTTTAAGGACATTATAAATGTCTTCTTTAGGGAATGGCCGGTAAGTTCTAATCTTTAACATACCTACTTTTTCTCCATTAGCCCTTAATTCGTCCACCACATCTCTTATGGTACTGCATAGAGATCCCATGGTGACTAATATGATTTCTGCATCTTCACAATAATATTCTTCCACAGAACCATATTCTCTACCAAATATTTCACCAAATTCTTTGTTAACTTTTTTAACTACCTTCAGTGATCTTTCCATAGCTAATTCCATTTGGTATCGGGCTTCCATGTAATAATTAGGATCGGCAAGAGTTCCAATAGACATGGGCCTTTCTGGGTCAAGATATAAATGCTCGGATACGTATTCTGGTAAGAAGTTATCTACTTGTTCATGGGTAGGTATGTCCACAGGTTCTACGGTATGGGTTAGTATGAAACCATCCAGACAGACCATACTTGGCAAAAGAACATCCTTATCTTCTGAAATTTTATATGAGCGTAAAACAGAGTCCAAAGCTTCCTGTCCGTCTTCAACATAAATTTGTATCCATCCAGCATCCCTTTGTGAAATTGAGTCTTGATGATCATTCCAGATACTTAGTGGGGCTGCAACAGCCCTGTTGGCATTGGCCATAACTATAGGGGTTCTTAGACCGGCAGCTGCAAAAAGAACTTCGTGCATTAAAAGTAGCCCCTGGGATGATGTAGCAGTAAATACTCTTACTCCTGTTCCAGAAGCACCTATGGCGGCACTCATAGAACTGTGTTCAGATTCTACTCTTATAAATTCTGCATCTAGCTCTCCATCAGCCACAAATTGGGCCAAATATTCGGATATTGTTGTTTGTGGAGTAATGGGGTAAACTGGAATAACTTGTGGTCTGGCAAGACTTACAGCCTCTGATACTGCTCGGTTAGCAGTCATAACTTTAAGAACCATTATTCTCTCTCCATTTTTATGGCTTTTACAGGGCATTCTTCGGCACATATGCCGCACCCTTTGCAATAATCGTAATCAATATCGTGTTCTTTATTTAAACAACCCTCTGGACAGAAAATAATGCAGTTATCGCAATCTATGCATGTTTCCTTGTCAAGTATGGGCTTAAATGTTCTCCAACTTCCTGTCTTATTATTCCGGGTACTTCCGGGTTTTTTGACAGCTCCTCCGATGGATTCCATGATAATCACCTGTTAAAATTAATTTGTTTTAAAATTTTAAATTTTATTAATTCTAATTTCAAAACTTTTTTATTTCTAAATTTTAGTTGTTATTTAATTTATTAAAATATTAAATGAATTGGATTTAACTCATTTAACATGCTCGTAAGCTGCTTTAGCAGCAACAGCGTTTTTTTCTCCAACTTTACCTGGGAAAGTTTCTTTTATAATTTTTATAATGGAATCAAGGCTTACTTGTCCTGTAGCTCCTGCAAATGCACCAAGCATAACAGTATTTACAATTGGTAAACCTAACTTTTCCAGTGCAATTCCTGTAGCATCTATTACATGGGTTTCAGAGCCTTCGTGTTCAGGTGCTTCTCCCTGAGTATTTATAATTGCCATACTGTGGCTTTTAAGACCTGAAAACACATCTACTACTTCTAAAAGTCCTTCATCAAGTACTACAACGTAATCTGGGTTATAAACTTGATATCGTCGTCTAATTGGTTCATCGTTTATTCTTGTGAATGCCATGACGGGAGCGCCTCTTCTTTCAACGCCAAAAAAGGGAAATGCTTGTGAATACTTTCCATCTTCGAAAGCAGCCTTTGCTAAAATCTCTGCCGCTGTAACAGNNCCCTGACCACCGCGTCCGTGAAAGCGAATTTCGATCATAATTTACCTCCATTCCTCATAGTTAATCATTATAAATTTTTAATATATATATACATGATGGTGCCATGAAATAAAGTATAGTATTAATGAAATTATTAGTTAAAGTTTGATAATATTTTGATATATTTCGATGATTAATTAGCACAGAATTATCAATAAAAGACTGAGGAATTATAATGAAAGTTATTATCATCACCGGAAAGCTGGCTGAAGGACTGGTAAAAAAGTTTTCAGCTAGTTCAAAACAGGATGTATTTGTTCATGTTGTCAATACTCCTGTAGCGGCTTTTTTAACGCCTAGAAAAATATCTAATGAAATTAAAGAACTTGAATCAAGCAATTTAATTGATTTGGATGATTTGGATATGATAATTATCCCCGGCCTTATTCGTAAAGATGCTAAATTAATTCAGAAAGAAACTGGAATTCCAGCATATAAAGGACCAACTGACGCGGCTGACTTGCAAATAGTCCTTGATGCTCTGGATAAATTAGAACTTTCAACCATAACTTCAGCTGATAAACTTATTGAAGCAGAACAACGTCAAAAGGCTTTGGAATTTATTGAAGATTTTGAAAAAGATGAAAAACTAACCAATAAACTTCTTAAAAAGAATAATAATATTTTAGTTGGTAAATTACCTGTTGGGGAAGACTTTCCCATGAGAGTGTTGGCAGAAATAGCCAATGCTCCTCTTTTAACTACTGAAGATCTTATTAAAAAAGCAGAATACTTTATAAAAAGCGGAGCGGACATGGTTGATATTGGGATGGTGGCTGGTGAAAATCTGGCCCATAAAATTCCAGAAATGGTTTCAACTCTCAAACAGATAGCTGGTGATATTCCCGTAAGTATAGACACTTTGAACCCACTGGAGATAGAATCCGCCGTAAAATCCGGTGTAGATATGGTTTTAAGTTTAGATCATGGAAATTGTGAAGAAATGCTTCCTTTGATGGAAGAAAAACAAATTCCAGCAGTTATTCTTCCCACGGATTTCCAAAGGGGCTGGGTTCCTCATACTGTGGAGGAAAGGGTCAGTTCGTTGGAAGAGCTTCGAGAAAAATGTAAGAAAATTGATTTAGTGGCTGATTTAATTCTTGATCCAATTAACAGCAGGAGTATTGTAGATTCTATAATGGCCTGCCATCAGTATCATGATAAAAATCCAGAACCTGTTTTTTTTGGTGTAGGCAATGTTACAGAGCTTTTAGACACAGATTCGACGGGTGTCAATTCTCTTCTCTCAGGCATAGCTATGGAACTAGGGGCCAGTATATTATTTACTCCTGAAGAAAGCGGCAAAACAGTTCGAAGTGTTTATGAACTTGCGGTATCATCTAAAATGATGTTTTTAGCTAAAAATAGGGGTTCTATTCCTAAAGATCTGGGAATTAATCTCCTGGCTTTCAAGGATAAAAGAATTCCTGAGAAAGTGGTGGAAGAATTTGATGTGCCGGTTTTTGAAGCGGAGGGAACTAAAAAATTCGTGCAGGATGAGGCTGGAAGTTTCAAGATCATGATAAATGATAATGAGATAATGGTTGTTCATTATAAAAATATGGAACCTGATGTGGCCATTGTTGGCCAATCAGCTAAGAAGATATATGAAGAACTTTTAAACCGACAACTGGTAAGTCGTCTGGAACATGCTGCCTATTTGGGTTCAGAACTTCAAAAAGCAGAAATTGCAATGATTACTGGGAAAAACTATACTCAGGACTTTGAATTATTTAAAAAACCTTTTTCTATTTAATTTAAATTTTTGTCTAAATTTCACAGTTAGTGTATTTTTTTACACTTGAAGTGCATGTTTAATAAAAATAATATTTTAGATATCTAATCAAATTAATTGAATATTCCAAATTAAATTTAATATATTCAAAATTTTATATCTACAATTATAATATAATCTACATAAAGATATTTGAATTAATTTATTAAATTTCAATAAGAAGGACAACTATTCAATCTAAATTTTAATCTAATATTTTAAAATCATTAATTATTTAAAATCAAGATTTAATAGGTATTAAATCAATTTTATTTTACTGGAGTAAAAAAATGAAAACATGTACCAAATGTGGTGCCCCTGATGTTATTATTGAAAAAAAGCATTCTGGACAGAGACTTTGTCAGGATTGCTTTATTCAAGGAACACAGCAAAAGGTATTGAAAGATATTCGCAAGTACAAACTCATTGATAAGGGAGATAAAGTTCTGGTGGCCCTATCTGGTGGTAAAGACAGTGTTATGGTTCTGGATATATTAAATTCACTTTATGAAAGAAATATAATTGAAATGACTGCGGTAACCATTGATGAAGGTATCAAAGGATATCGGGAAGATGGGGTAAGAATAGCTCGTGACCATGCCCGACGTTTAGGGATAGAACACAATGTAGTTACTTTTAAAGACTCATTTGATACCACGCTGGATGATATAATGTCAACCTCTTCTCAAAGAGGGGCCTGTACTTACTGTGGTGTTTTTAGGCGCTGGATTTTAAATAGAGAGGCTAGAAATGTTGGAGCAACTAAAATTGCTACAGGTCATAATCTTGATGATGAAACCCAGGCCATTTTAATGAATTATTTAGAAGGCAATATTGAAAATCTAACTCGAATTGGCCCTAAAACCAGTTCCAGAAGTGAAAAGTTCACAGTGAAGATTAAACCTCTAAGGGAGATTCCAGAAAAAGAAGTAGCTCTTTATGCGCTGGCCAGAAAGTTGGAAGTTCATTTTGCAGGTTGTCCTTATGCCAGTGATTCTTTCCGAGGCGAAGTGGGCCAATTTATAAAGCAATTGTCTCAAAACCATCCCACTATCATGTACTCGACTTTAAGAGGATTTGATAAGCTAAAACCATTTATAAAAAAAGAATTTACTAAAGAATTTAATATGGGAAAATGCACTCGCTGTGGTGAGCCCTCTGCTCATGAACTGTGCCGGACCTGTATTTTTTGCAGTGAACTGGATAAATAGGGACCATATTGAGTAATTATATATTAAAATATATTAGAATAATATTCAGGGGAGATTAAATGAAATTTACATTAATCATTGGTGATGAAAAGGAATCCAGAGAAGTTTCAGAAGAAAAAACCATTAAAAGTGTTTTAGAAGATATGGATTTTCCATTAGAAACAGTGGTTGTTAAAAAAAATGGTCAGATTGTCATAGAGGAAGAAATAATTGCTGATGGGGATATTATTGAAGTTATTAAGGTTATATATGGTGGATAATTTTAAACTAAGGTTATTTAAATCCAATAGTTATCTAACTCTTAATAATATTACTTAATATCTTTATTTAATTTATTAAATTATTTATTTTTAATAGTTAATGGTGTGATTAAATGAAAGTCTACTATGAATGTGCTCCCTGTTTCCTAAGACAGGCCCAAGAGGCCCTGGATTTGGCCACTGGTGATGAAAATCTAAAAATTGAAATCATGGCTGAAATAACTGTTCTTTTAGGCCGTGAATTTCATAATGGTGCTGTTTCTAATGTTATTGGAACCAGTATCCATCGTCTTATTAAAGAAAAAACTGGCAATCCTGATCCTTACTTGCATATTAAAGCAAAGTGCAATGAAATTGCAGAAGAATTCCTTCCTCAATTAATAGAATTTCTCCAAGGCGAAGAAGATCTGGAAATGTTTGTTAAAGCAGCCATTGTTGGCAATTTAATAGATTTCGGAGCTCTGGGAGTAAACTGTGATCCATTAAATTTAATGGTGGACACGATTAAGGCCCCTCTAGTTATAAATCACACTCCAGAACTTGAAAAATCACTTAAATCAGTTAAAACTGTTCTTTACTTGGCGGACAATACTGGAGAAATTGTTTTTGACAAATTATTAATAAAAAAGATGGAAGAATATGGTTTGGAAGTAACTGTAGCTGTAAAAGAAAATCCTATACTTAATGATGCTTGTTTAGATGATGCTTATCAAGTGGGCCTTGAACGGATGGCAAAACTGGTAACCACAGGCACGGATTCTATAGGTGTTATTTATGAGCAAGTATCCTCTGAATTTCGACACATGCTTGATAATGCTGAATTAATTATATCTAAAGGTTTAGGTAATTATGAGGGTCTTACTGAAATTGATTTTGGAGAAAAACCAGTATTTTCTCTTTTAAATACAAAATGTGGCCCTACTTCCAGGGATTTGGGGGTTGCAGAAGGTTCTAATGTTATAGTTAAGTTGAATTATTAACTGAATTAATTAATTGAATTATTTTGTTCTATTTATTCTATTTTTTTTATTTAACTTTTTCATGATTTTAATTATACAATATTTAATTATCTAAAGGACATTACAATTATCGTAAATTATATGTGTAGTAATCACATAATCATCATTTATGAAGATTTCTCTTAAAATCTGGGTTATTGCTGCTTTGATAATAGTAGTAATTGCTGGTGTGGCCATGGCTTTAAACAGTTTTAATAATAGCAATCAGTCATTAACTAATAATTATAATAATGTTTCTAATGAATCTAATCAATCTTATAGTTTGAAATGGTACAATAATCTTGACTCTGCTATTTCAGAAGCTCAAAAAACAAATAAATTAGTATTTGCATTTTTCTCAGCTAACTGGTGCCCTGCCTGCCAACAACTAGAATCAGAAACTCTAGTAAATGAAAAGGTTACCCAGAAACTGTCCCAAAATTATGTGGCAGTTAAAATAGATGTGGATACCAATCCAGAACTGTCATCTAAATATGGAATATACAGTATTCCAACTTTAATAATTATGAACTCTAATGGGGAAGAAATTAAAAAAATTGAGGGATATAAATCTCCAGATCAACTTTTAAGCGCATTATAATTTTATATTAAATTATTAAGGAGATTTAAATGGATATTGTCCCGTTATTCTCATTTTTAGCAGGAATTGCTTCAGTATTATCTCCATGTGTTTTACCCGTTATACCAGTTTTAATCGGGTATACTTTGGCAGAGCGTAGAAAAACTGAAATTTTAGCTTTTGTAATGGGTCTTTTTTTAATTTTTACCATAACTATAGTATTGACCATACTTTTCACCGCGGCCATAAATTATTATCTCCATTATTTTAGAATAATAGCTTCCATAATACTGATTGTGATGGGGATAATGATTATTGTCAATAAAAACCTTTTTAAATTTTCACATGTGTCTGATTCCAATCGTCGAGGTGTATTTGGATCGTTTCTATGGGGAATTTTAACTTCACTGGCCTGGGCCCCTTGTTATGGCACTTATCTTATAGCGTTAATCACTTTCAGCATTTCAACAGGAAATGCTTTCTACAGTGCTCTAAATTTACTTTTATACACCGCAGGATTTTCCATTAGTATATTAGTTTTAGGATTACTAGTTTCCAGTGCAAATATTGAAAAATTGGCCAAAAAAGCGAATTTAATAAGAAAAATGTCTGGAATTTTAATTACATGGGCTGGAATTTATATGATTTGGCTAGCCCTAGCTTAAACCTAAATTTCATTAGTTTAAATTTAAATAAATAAAGATCTTCTTTAAACTTTTCTTTTCATTATTTTCTTAAAATTATAGATTTATTTATTAGAATTCTATAATATGAATATCAAATATTAGATTCTGAATAATGTAATTAATAAGCATTCAGTAAGTTAGGATATTTAGTAAAATTAGTTATTTTGGTGTAATTTATGAAAGTAGGCTTTTTAGGATTTGGTGAGGTTTCTTCTACTCTTTCAGAAGGGCTTTTAGATAATGGTGTGACTGTTTTCACTTGTTTACATGGTAGAAGCAGCAATACAAAAAATAAAGCTCTTGAAATGGGCGTAACTATTTGCGATAGTTATAGAGAACTCGCTGAAACTTCTGAAATACTTATTTCGGCCGTTAACCCATCTAATGCAGTTGAAGTAGCCCGAGATATAGGAAAATATTCTCGAGGAATTTATGTAGATATTAACAATGTTTCCCCAGCTACTGTCTGGGAGGCACTGGGCCAGGTAGAAAATAAAAAAACTGTGGATGCGTCCATCATTGGTAGTGTAAAAAAAAACGGTTCTAATGCTCAAATCATTGCTTGTGGTGATTCAGCCAAAGATTTTGCTGTTTTAAATGATTATGGATTAAATATAAAAATAATGGGAACTGAAATTGGAAACTGTTCTCAGATAAAAATGTTGAGAAGTTCTTATACTAAAGGAGTATCTGCTCTTCTTTGGGAGACAATTTCGGCAGCATATAAAATGGGGATTGATGAAGAAGTTATGGAAATTATTGGTGAAACTGAAGGGCATCAATTTAAAAATTCAGCTAATTCTAGATTAATAAGTAGTTTTAAACATGCTAAAAGAAGATATGAAGAAATGGATGAAGTTAAAAATCTTTTATCTGATGAAATCGACCCCATAATGGCAGATGCAATTGAAAACATGTTTGAAATTATTCTTGATCAAAATAAAGATTTTAATAAAAATGATAATAACCATAAAGATTATAAAGATGCCATAGAGTTTAAATCAGATCTTAAATCCTATAAAGAACTTTTTAAGCATTTATATGATTAAACAATACTTTAACTGCATATTCATTTCATAAAATAAAAAATTCAGAATAATCTTAATTAATCAATATATTTATTTCATTTTTAATTTAATTAATTCAATTTAATTTCAGAATCATAACTTATTAGAAATAGATAAAACATAAAATATTATGACGATTTTAATATTGTGGAAATATTTGAACATTTAATAGATAATTTAGGGGGTTAATGGTTTGTATGATTCTGATGATCAAATAAAAGAATGTAAACAGACTCTGGAAAAGCTAATTGGTAAAAAAATCATGGAAATTGATTTTAAATCATATGATGGCGAGTGCTGGAGAGTTTACATAAATACAGATAAAGGAAAAATGGTAATGACTTTCTGTAAAAAGTGGAGTTGTCCTGTAGTTGAATTAAGGGAAGATGCTTCATTTCAAGAACCAGATTTTTAAAAAATAGGTTTTGAAAAATACTTTTAAATATTTTTCTAAATTATCCACAGTTATTCTAATATTAGCTATATCTTAATTATCCACAGTTATTCTAATCCTTATCCCTCTCTCCTTTTCCACAACTTCAGCTTTCACTGGAATAAAATGAGAATCAATTAAAAGCCTAAGATAAGTGGCCATTTCCCCGGGGAGTTTCAATGGACTTTTTATTTTCTTTTTCTCAGTTCTAATCTCACAGGCGAGAACTCCATTTTGATCAACATAAATTCCAGCATTCATACCAGATTCTAATTCTTCAACTTCAAAACTTCTAATACTTAATCCTGCATCAAAGGTCATGCACGGCTTTTTCTGAAGCTCAATTCCTTTTCTGAATTTATCATGGGCTTCACTAGCACTTAAATTATGTTCTTTCTTTTGAGAAACAAACCACGCTCTTTCTATAACTTTACCCACTTTTTGATCTGGAGGAATAACGCCCTGTTTTTCATAGGACTCAATTAACTCTAAAACCTCTTTTTTAGCTACTTCTTCTTCAATAGCACTCACAGCCAACCTGGTGAGAACTGGCCCATAACCTGCTTTCCTGAAAGTGGCCCAAACTTGATCTTCTTCTCGATAAAACCTTCCTTTAATTATAGAATTAATAGCATCTGCATTTAAATGAGCAATTTCAGTTAATTTAGAGCGAGAATAGGTGTTCATTCTTTTGGTAATGGTGGCCAGGTTTCTTTCTCCAGGAATAGTCCCTTTTCTAATTCCTTTTTCCAAAATCTTGATGGTGCTTTGGGGAAGAACTTGATCCAATTGGGGAGGTATTTCCATATCATTTTCAACTATCTGTCGTCTTATTTCCCTTCCAGAAACCTTTCCCCCCATGGAAAGTTCGTCGATAATATGGAAACGCATTTTGCGCTGATATTTGTTATATAGGAACTCATTAACTGCAAACCACCTTATAACATTTCTATTAGGAAGATTTCGAGGAATTCCACTAAATATTCCCTTTTTGGCGAATTTTTTGGCCTTCTTGGTAAGCATGGGAACTGAAACATTCACTCCCGCAGCATCTACGTAATCCACAGCACCGTCTTCAATCATCATAGCTATCCTAATGGGCACACTATAGGCTAGTGTAAGGCGGTGATGCAGGCCTTCAATAGGCACTACTCTATCTGCCCCGGCTTTAAGGGCCATTTCCTTTCTAGATTCATAATCTGCAAAAAATGGAGCGTGATTAGCACTATAACCTTTGTTAAGATAGATTACAACTTCATCTCCAGTCTCTTCGGCTATTTGCCTTCCTTTTTGAATGAGTTTAACATGGCCTTTATGGACCGGGTCAAAATCAGCGCTTATGCCAATCATTTTTTATTCTCGTGGTTTTATAAGTCCGAAATTAATAAATTACTTACTAATTTCTATTTTAATCAATATTCTATTTTAATTAATTATAATAAAAAAATAATGCATTGTAATGTTTAGATACTTATTCATAAATATTATTTTTAGCTTAGATTATAATTCTAATATGATTTTTATATTTTTCACAATATCCACTTCTGCTAAATTTTTTGCTATATAACGTTCCTTTAAAGAAGAATCATAAAATAAATCCTTTTTTAAAGGTATCCATAGGCCGATTACTTTACATGATGGATTAATTTCTTTTATAATTTCTTTTAAATTCCTTACAGATTTTTTTGTTTGATTTTTTTGCACTTGGGGACTTTCAGGATTACCTGCGCAATCATCATGCCCAACTAGGAATATTATATTGGAATCGTGGATATTTAATGAAATTTTAACTTTTTCCAGTGTGGATTCAAAAAGAGAACTCTTGTTATGTTCATTGTCATCTGAAAATATGTTTACTATACCGGGTTCGGTAATCATATCCACAAAGGGAATTCCGTAATTAATTTTTATCCAGTTTAACACGGGGAATTGTATTCTACCATCAATGCAATTCAAACAAGTTGCGAACTTTCCAGAAGTTTCAGGGGTCTGTTTCATTCAATCAGCTCTTTTATTGGTTATTTGTTTTTATTAAATAATTATTTTTAATAAATTTAAATTATAATTATTAAAATTTCTATTAAAATTTCCTAACTAATTATTTTATAATTATAATCTATAAAAAAATTAGAAATATAAATTAGAAATGAATTTAATAATAATTAATCTCTATTAATAATTTCATTAAATTTAATTCTTTGGATATTGAATACGAGAAGGAGATCGGTTAATATCACCAAATTTTGTTTCTGTTTCCCATTCAACCTTACAATCACATTTGAAATCTTTTATAGTACTTTGATCAAGATTAGATTTCATTATTATCTTTTTCAATTTATCATTGCAATTTTTACAGTTGTAAGGGCCTCTACGACTTCCAAAACCAGAAGTATCCATTATGGACGGTATTTTTACAGATTCTCTAACCCTATTCAGGACTTCTAAGACACTCCATACTCTAGGTGGCTGGTAGGATCCTTTTCTCCAGAGTTCTTCCATAACAGTTCCTTTATGAATGGTTGATGGGCAGAATGAAACTCTATCAACGCCTTTTTCCTCAGCATAAATTGCTGTTTGCACCGCCTCTTCAATAGCATCTTTTTCAGAAGTTAAAATAGGCTTTATAAGAACATATGCTTTTGATTTGACATTATATTCACTTTTAAGGCCTTTAATAACATCCACAGCTTTTTCAAAATCTTGCTTGTTAAAACCCTTATTTACTTTGAATTCCCTTGTATAATCATCGCTGGTTTCCAGGCCCATACTTATTTCAAATATCTTTTCCGGAATCAGAGAACAACAAGCTAAAACTTCTTCTTTAGTCACATATTCTGGTCTTGATTCTACAATAACTTCTGAGACGTTTTCTAGTCCATCTAAAGTATTCAATATTTCGTTTCTTGCTTCTAGAGGAAATTCACTCTGATTTAAAAAGCTTCCTGAAGTAAATATCTTTATTGCAGTCGGTTCATTTAATTCATATCTCCCAAGCAGATCATTAAAAATTTCAACTAATGTGGCAGCTGAAACTGGTTCTAAACTGGACTCTGAGATGTAACTGCACATGGTACAACCTCCACTTTCAGCAAGCGCCCACGCGCAACCAGTTGTTGGTAAAATCATGAATATGGTTGGCCCTTCACCAGAATAAGTGAGGTCTTCATGAGACCAAGTGGCTGAAAGTTCTTGTGGAGTTTTTTCTTTTATTCTTTTTAGAGATTTGGCCCTTATTTCTTGTGAAAGTTCTTGAATTTTCATATTTTTCCCTTTAGATGATATTTAATGTGATAAATAGATAAATTGCATATTAATTTTTTAATATTTTTATATTGAATTTAAATGTTGATATAAATATGGTAAATATAATTTTTTTAATCAGTTATTAAAATTTATCAGCTTATAATTTTAATGTTTTTAAGAATTTAATAAACTAGAAAAATCAGGATAATAATTGAAAACCTTAAATTTAATTTTATTTATTAATCTGTAACATAATTTTAATTTAATTCATAGATATTTAATTAGATATAATTATTAAGAATATCTGAGATATTATTTGATTAGTAAAATAAAGTTCTGTTTAATAGATGATTAGAATTCAATAAACTATAATAGATTATCTGGTATTAAATTATAAATAATTATAAAATAATAAATTTTTCTTATTAATGAGGATTTAAAATGGGTTTTTACGATCTTTCCAAGGAAGAAAGGATAAAATTTGTTCAAAAGATGGAATTAGAAGTGAAATCAGAACTTAAAAAGGATGAAATTTTAGAAAATTCAAATATTTCTAAATATGCTTCTGATGATGATTCTTACATTCGTAAAAATCTTTATCTTATTTTAAGTAGGATATACTTGAATGATTATGATTTTCAGGAAAAAATAATCACCACAACTAAATTATTATACCAAAGTTCTGATGAAAAACAGAGACAGACTGCGGTTTTTGCTTGGGGTGAAATTGGCAAACTTGAATTTGATAAAGTGGCTCCTCTTTTTGAAATGGCCTTAAATGACAATAGTCACAAAGTTAAAAGTTCAATAATGGGTTCTTTAAAGAAAATGGGAGAAAAAAATCCTCAACCAACTTTAATATTTGTTCAAAAATTTTTAAATCATCCTGACCCCGAAATCAGGCGATTGATGGTGCATGGAATTGAATTAAGGGGGAGAACTCATCCAGAAGATGTTTTATTTATTCTTCACCAACTCCAAAATGAAGTTACTCCTCGAGTCCGAAATATGATTATTCATGTTATTGGCCAGATAAGTTACAAAGAAGGATGTTTGGAAACAGTTGTTTTAGATTTAAAAAACTGGGAAAATGAGGATCTGGTTAAAAAATCATTGGAAGAGATAATTAAAGTACATCAAAGGTATAATTTTGCAGTTAAATCTGAAAGTGAGGCCATATCATATATAAAAAGTAAATTTGGATTTAATTTTATTTTAGAAGATAATTACGATATTGATAGAGATAATCTTCAATCTATAAATAATAAATGAATAATCCTATAATTTTTTTTATAATTATAATGAATTATTTTGGTGATACATATTGATTAAAGAAATAAAATCAAAATCTGTTCTCAACAAACATAAAAAAAGAGACAGTTTGTTTTTAGAGGATTATACACTTAATCCTTATCTGGGATGTTCTTTCAACTGTGTTTACTGCTATGTTAATGGGAGTAAGTATGGATCTAGAATTCCCAAGGATTTATCAGTGAAGATCAATGCTGCAGAAGTATTGTACCGCCAACTAAAAAATAGGGCCCGAAAAAAAGAATATGGAATTATAGCTTTAGGTTCTGCCACAGATCCTTACCTGCATCAGGAAAAAGATTTGAAAATTACCAGAGAACTTTTAAAAATTATCTACCGTTTTCATTTTCCCCTTAATTTATCTACTAAATCTAACCTTATTTTGAGAGATATGGACTTATTGAAAAAGATTGATGAATCTGCTAAATTACCAGAAGATCTTGCTACCAGCTTAGGAAAGGGCACCATAATTACCTTTTCTTTTTCTACCATGGATAATGAAATGGCAAGGATATTCGAACCTGCGGCACCTTCTCCTTTGGATAGGTTGGAAGCAATGGCCCAGCTAAAAGAGGAGGGATTTTTGGTCGGTGCTTGTTTAATGCCTCTTTTACCATTTCTATCAGACACAGCAGATCAAATTGATTTTATCATAAAAACTGTGAAGGAATTTGGTGGAGATTTTGTCCTTAGTGGAGGAATGACTTTATTTGGTGACCAGTGCAACGATTCTCGGATGAAATATTATGATGCACTTGCAGAATATTTTTCTGAAGTTTTAACCAAAACAAAGGCTATTTTTGACAATTCGGATTATCCTCCACCTTACTATCAGAAGAAGATTAGTGATTTAACTTCAGAAATTTGCAGGAAATATGATATTAAAAGCAGAATAATTTAATTAGAAACTAATTTGTTTTTAATCATTAAAACAAGAAATTCAAGGGAAAGAATTATTTTTTTAAATTTATTAATTAAAATCAGATATTAAGTTAAAACAGTTTAATTATATTTTATTCAAGTCAAAAATAAAAAAAGAAAATTATTGGATTTAGAAGCTAGATATAACTTCTCCCAGTAATTTTATGGATTTTTCTTTGTCAGGTCCGATTGGAGAACCAGCTACATATTGAGTTACACCCATTTCACCGAGAGCTTCGATTTTTGGTATGAATTCTGCAGGGGTTCCTACAACAGAGAATGCATCCATTAAGTCGTCAGTAACTGCTCCGATAGCTCCACCGAAGTCACCTTTACCTAAGAATTCTCCGAATTTAGCTCCTGTGTCAGGGGCTAGTCCGTGTCTTTCGAATACAGGCGGTGGGGATCCTGCTGCGATGAATGCAACAACGATTTTTGCAGCACCTAATGCTTTACCAGCGTCGTCATCTATGGAACAACAAGTGTATGCTGCTATGTCAACGTCTGATATGGATTTACCTTCTGCGTCTGCTCCTTCTTTAATTAGAGGTACAGCAGCTTCAAAGTCTTTTGGGTTTGATGCGTTAATTAATGCACCGTCGGAGAATCCTCCAGCGGTTTTTAACATCATTGGTCCTTGAGCACCCATGTAAATTGGGATCTTTTCTTGGACAGCTTTGGTACCCATTAAGCTTGCACCACTTTCGGTTTTTCCACCAGCCATCATGGTTTCCATCATGGTGATAGCGCTTTTAATGGTACTTACAGGTTTAGTCCATTCAATTCCCAAGGCGTCAAAGGTAGCTTTGTCACCAGGTCCAATACCTAAAGTTGCTCTTCCGTTGGAGAGTTCGTCTAGGGTGGTAATCGCGGAAGCAGTTATAGCAGGGCTTCTCACGTATGGGTTGGTCACACCAGGTCCCATTTTAATAGTTTCAGTTCCTGCAGCAATTAATGCTAAGGTTTCATATACGTTTTTATTGTTGTAGTGGTCAGTGATCCAGGCGTATTCAAATCCTACATCTTCTGCCAGTTTTACAAGCTTTACAATTTTTTCAATTGGCTCATTTGGAACAAATTCGATACCGAACTTCATAATATATCACCTTTTTAAAATCTATTGGGAGTATAAAAATATTTTGTGATTTAGATGCAATCGAAAGGTTTAAATAGTGATTAATTGATTTTTCTTTTTTCTTTATATCTACTCTTAAATAATAATGAAAATGACTCTAAGACAAGTCTAAAAATTGTTTAAAAAAATGAATTAATTAATTTATAAATGCTGTAAATTGCTGGAGGTTTAATTCAAATTCTAAAAATTCAAGCAAATTAGTATAATATTAATTAGTATAATAATTTCAAAAAATTCTATTAGATTTTATTAAAAAATCCAAAAATATATATGTCCTGGATATCCTTAATTATTAATTACACCTGTACACCTGAAGATAGAATAAACATGTTTTAAGGACATTAAATCAAGTCCATTATTTTGCAAATATTTCTAATAACTTTGTGTTTCTTTGGGTGTCGTGTATAGTATGTGCCACGATGCATAAGGCGTCGGCCGGAGTGCGATTTTATCGCTCTATGAATGGCTGTTTTTCCGCACGTGGCTATATGATTATAAATTTATTTGAATACGATTTTAAATGAGGGCGCAAACCTTTGCCACTTGGCATACAGTGTTTGTTGTTTGATGTTGGTTTTTTAGTAGTAGTGTGGTGATATTCAGTTACTTTGTAACTAAATTAATATTGCATACTCATCCAATTCTTTATATACGTTTTGTGTACTTCCCTAATATTTATTAACTTATAGCAAATCCGTTTGATCCTGGCGG
>DAWK01000135.1:0-476 GCA_002509745.1 Methanobacteriaceae archaeon UBA349
ATTAGTTTAAAATCAATTTAAGATGAAACTAATTCTTTTAAAATTTTTACAAACTTCGCATCTTGTTTTAATGTACCTACACTGGCCCTAATCCAATATTCGTCAAGCCCTTTAAAGGAAGTACAATCTCTAACAATAATCCCATTTTTTAATAGTTTTTTACTTAATTCTGATGCAGTCATACCCGTTTTTCTAATATCCATTAACAGATAATTAGATTTTGATGCAAATATTCGTATATTATCTATTTTAGAAATTTCATCATACAAAAATTCTCTACTAGCAATAGAAAGTTCGGTTGATTTTTTAATATACTCCGTGTCTTTGAGGGTTGCTAGAGCTGCAGCATGGGAAAGTTTGGTTAAACTGAAAACTGGTTTGGCCCGATGCATGTATTCAATTATTTTGCTGTTGGATAGTCCGTACCCAATTCTCATACCGGCCAGGCCCAGAACTTTGGAAAATGTCCGCATAAT
>DAWK01000135.1:638-38783 GCA_002509745.1 Methanobacteriaceae archaeon UBA349
ACGGCCTCATAATTCTGTAAAGTGTATTCATAGTACATATAAGATGGTAAAGCTACTATAAATTCACATCCAAGGTCTATGAAAGTTTTTCCCAGCATTTCTATGATTTCATCAGCACCATCTCCGCCAATTATCACCTGCTCGGGTGAAACTCGGGAATAGCGAGCTATTTCTTCTTTAAGATCACCCAGGCCGGATTCTGGATACTGACTGATTTTACTGATTTCTGATTCTACAGCCACCATGGCCTTTGGAGATGGTCCCATGGGGTTTTCATTGGATCCTAATTTTATAATATCTTCCTTTTTAAGGTTGTATTCTGCTGCAATTTCATTAATAGACCTTCCAGGAACATAAGGGTCCAGTTCATTGATAATTTTACGTACTTTGACCATGAAAATCACTATTAGTGTATTTATTCTAAATTTTTCATTCTTAATTTTAAATTGAGGATTAATTTTTTAAAGTTAATCAGATATCAATAATTTTTAACTCAGGTAACAATTCTATTCTAATAAAATTAATTTTAAAATTGATCATAATCTCTTCGAGAGTTTATTGTTAAATAAAATATAAAAATTGAATATTATAAATTTATTTAATTGATTTGAATTGATGATTCATTTTATTAAATTTCGGGATTTTATTTCATGATTGAATTTTTTTCATCAGAGTGTTTCTTAGAAAGCTCCACATATCTAAGGGCGTTGTCTTTAATGGATTTTATCTGTTCTTGCGACAAGCTTCTAACAGCTTTAGCTGGTAAACCAATTATTAAACTTTCTGGAGGGAATTTTTTACCTTCTGTCACCACCGCTCCCGCACCAATGATGGAATTTTCTCCAATTTCAGCTCCATTTAATATGGTAGCATTCATGCCCACCAAGACATTGTCACCTAATTTGCAGCCATGCACAACTGCACCATGGCCTATGGAAACATAATCTCCTACTTCTACTGAATATTCTCTGGAAGAATGAACCACGCAATTATCCTGAACATTAGAAAAATTGCCTATGATTATAGATTCAATATCTCCTCTTATGACTGCATTGTACCATAATGAAGAATCTTGGCCTATTTTAACATTTCCTATGATGTGTGAACCCGGAAATATTTTTGTAGTGGGGTGGATTTTTTTGGATTCCATAATAGATATCATATTATCTATTATGTTTTAATTATTCTAAAACTAGTATTTTTGGATATTAAAAAATAAAAAAGTGAAAATGTTTAAAAGTCATCTAAACATTTTCTAAAAATAATGGAGTACAAAAAGTTGATCCACTTTTCCCAAATGTTCTGACAAGATCCATTTTGTTTAATAGTTACATCATCGGATCCCTCAAATTCAAGGTATTGGTCATTGGAGAGTATTTTTCCCGTGACCGAAACGGTAGCATTGGTTATTGAATTTGAAAATAAGTTTTTAATCTTATCTTTTTCAAACTTAACCACTAAAATTCCATTTTTAACCTTGTATTTAGAAGCAGAAACACTTTTATTTCCATAAGACAACTTGATGCTGTTAACATCAATATTATTTGCACTGTAGCTAGAAGGTAGAGTTATATATGCTGTGACCCATTTTCCATTACTTTTCATGTTTATGGTATCTGGATCAATAACTAAATTCACTGAAATTGGTTTAACTGAGACGAGTAACGTATCTGTGCTGTTCTCGCCGCTGTTATCAGTCACGGTTAATTTAACAGTGTAATTGCCTTTATTGGAGTACTTATGTATTGGGTTTAGTGTTCCGGTGGTGGTTGTTCCGTCTCCGAAGTTCCAGGTTATGGTGTGTGTGTCTAAAACTCCAGGATCCGTGAATTTACCACTGAAATTGACTTGATTTCCAACTATTGTGCTCTGATCTAAACCAGCATTAACTGTAGGAAGAACATTATTCACCGTTATTTTTAATGTTTTTGTAGTTGTTGCATTGTCATTGTCGGTTATTGTTAGTGTTGTTGTGTAGTTTCCGTTGTCTTGGTAGGTGTGTGTTGGGTTTAGTGTGTTGGTGGTGGTTGTCCCGTCTCCGAAGTTCCAGGTTATGGTGTGTGTGTCTAGTATTCCTGGGTCGGTGTAGGTGGCGTTGAATTGTGTGGTGTCTCCTTCATTTATGGTTTTGTTTGTTCCGGGGTTTACGATTGGTGGTAGGTTGTTTACGGTTATTGTTAGTGTTTTGGTTGTGGTTGCTCCGTTGTTGTCGGTTATTGTTAGTGTTGTTGTGTAGTTTCCGTTGTCTTGGTAGGTGTGTGTTGGGTTTAGTGTGTTGGTGGTGGTTGTCCCGTCTCCGAAGTTCCAGGTTATGGTGTGTGTGTCTAGTATTCCTGGGTCGGTGTAGGTGGCGTTGAATTGTGTGGTGTCTCCTTCATTGATTGTAATGTTTTCTGCTGCGTTTACAATAGGGGCTGCATTGTCAACTGTTACTTGGGTAGTAGTTGAATTGGTTAAATTTCCATCATTAACTTCCAATTTAACTATTCCCATCCAGTCATCAACCCACTTATGAGTAATTATTGAATTAGTTAGCCACTCAGTATCCCAGATTCCGTCATTATCAAAGTCCCAGCGGTATGTAAGGTTATCTCCATCTGGATCACATGATGTAGATGCATTAAAGGTTATTTCTGAACCTTCTTCTCCTAAATAAGATTCTAATAGGTGGGCCATTGGTGCTAGATTGGTTATTATGGTGGTCATTGCATCTGGTTCTCTTGGAGCTAACTCTGTGTTAACTACGTTGTCTTCTGCTATACTAAAGAATTTATATGTATGACCTAAAGTTCCATTATATGTCGCGAAAGTTTCATTGGTTTCTAACCAAATGTTGTATGATCCATTATTATCTGAAACATATATTGTATATTTGGATATTCCAGATCCATTATTATCGTTTCCAATCCATGAAACTTCAAAATCTGTCTGATTAGTATTCCCTGGGAGTTGAATTACATTACTTGTTGGTTTTTCATCATCTATTGTGTTTATGACTTCATTGGTTTCTATTGGGTCATTGTTGTCAAATATTATCCAAGCCTTGTTTTTCAATGTTGTTCCGGAGGTTAGATTTAATTTTGGTTGAATAGTGTACCTTACAGCCCCTTCTCCCTCAGGTTGGATAATATTGGGTGGTAAAAATCCAGCTAGAGGCTTGGTTGTCATTAAACCCGTATCTGGATCTATTGAAATAAATTCCCATTTAACTAGTCCTGTTTCATAATCTATAGTTCGATTAATTTTTACTATTAAATTTTGGTATGGTCGTAAATCAACTAAATCTTGCCAAGAGGGTATGGTTTGATTACCAATTTTTATATTCCCAAATTTGAATGTTCTCCAATCAAAGTTTTCATCCAACTGATCCAGAATTACGACTTTCTGTGCAGGTGCTGAAGCATTTTCCATATTTTCAAAATTTATTATATATGGGATTGTTTGTATATAAGGTATAAATCCTTGATCACCTTCACCGCCAATTCCTATTTTATTATTAGGGTCTCTTGAACCTATTGCAGTTATTTTTACACTATCTTCTCTTGCAAATCTAATTTGAGCATCTAATCCATACTTTAACTCATACCTAAACTCATAATTTAAGTCTGACGGGATAGTTTCGTTGTCCATTAGATCTCTACGTATGGTTATGGGCTGTATTCTACCGGCTTCATCGACATAAACTGTATTGACTATTATTGTTCGATTGTAAATTTGTCCACCGAATTCAGCATTTTTTCTAGATTCATTTAGATCGAATGCTAATTCTATTATTTTAAAAGGAGGAAATCGTTCTGAAATTGCTGCTGTTAGTACTTTTATGGAATTGCTTATTTGAAGATCATTATAAAAAGAGGTATTTCCTTTATATGATTTTCCAATAGGTGTCCATTCACTTCCATTTAATTTTTGTCTGAACTCTAAACCTGACTGGTATACTTGTGTGTCTTCCGTACCAAAAATTGAAACTTTAAGAGATTCTGTTTTTGTATAAACTTGTCTAGGTGGTATGTCTGCCGGTAGGGGTCCTGCTTGTATTGTTACTGAGAGCTCAATGCATGATCCCGGAGCAATATTTGGTAATGCAATAGTTGCAGGTTCCTCTTTTGAAACCATTTTTGACATTTCTTCTTGAGTTAGTAAGTATTTATATGCTTTTTCGGTTGTATTCCCTGATTTTATAGTTGAAATTAATCTTACTCCAGTTATATTAAAGAATTGGTCGTTTTGTTCCATTTTTATGTAGATAAGTAGCTGTCCAGTATCTATAGTGCCCAAGTTTGTTATGTAAACTGGTTGTTCAACAGATTGGCCAAATCTTACATAAGTCTGTGAATTGATATCTAATGGTGGTAATGAAACATAGAGTTCTATATGGTTCTTTGCAGTCTCCACATATTTTTGATATATTTCTTTATATATTGGTGGATACTGGTCTCCATCTCCATCTCCATCTCCATCTGGCAATGTTGCATGTGCTGGATCAATAACTGGTAACAAACATTCTAATGGGCCCGCAGGATATCCTACTGCTCTTTGTGTTATATTATTTTCAAAGCAGTATTCTTTCCCATTTAATATGACCGATATTTTATAAGGGGCTTGTGAAGAATTTTCTGTACGATTATACCATGCAGCATTATCTAGTTTGAACAAACCATGTGAATTAGTGATACCCTGACCTATTATAGTTCCATTATTATTTTTGATTGTTATTGAAGCATTTTCTACTTGATTTCTGTTTTTGTCTAAAACAACGACATAAAATTCCCAAGTTGGAGTTATGATGGAGTTATTACTAAAAGTCGTTTTAGTTTCATCATATGTTGAATATGCAATATCTGCTTTGGAATTATTCATTGAAATATCATTTTCGAGATTGTTTAAAATTAAGCTATTTAAAACTAAACTCACGGATGAGATGGAGGATAGTCCATTTTTATTAAATCTCAATGTGTTCTCAAACAGTAAGTTAGAGTATGATGATTCTATTAAACATCCATTTAAAGAATTGTTAAGGATTTCATTGTTAACAATATTATTTTTTGTTGCAGAAACGATTCTTAGCCCAATAACATTTTTAGTTATATTATTTTCAGAAATTAAATTATTTGAAGTTCTATAAACACGTATTCCTTCTTGATTTCCTTTTATTTCGTTTTCGGAAACTTGGTTATTGGTGGATCCTATATAGACTCCTACGGCGTTATTTGTAATTGTATTTTTAGAAACCTTGTTGTTTGGTGTGGTTAAGGAAATTCCAGTGCTACAATTCATAATTGTATTTCCTGAAATGCGTGCTGAAATCAGTGAGACTCCAGTAGTACAATTAAAGATAGTGTTATTGTAGAAATTTTCATTTGTACTTATGGAAACTCCTGTAGCACCGTTTGAAATATTATTTAAGGTTACTGTGTTATTTGTTGAGCTTAGGGTCAGTCCTATGTTGTTGTTGATGAACGTATTTTGTGTGACTGTGTTATTTGTTGAGCTTAGGGTCAGTCCTATGTTGTTGTTGATGAACGTATTTTGTTTTATGGTGTTGTTTGAGGTAGAAATTGTAATTCCATCGGTGTTCTCAGCAATTAAATTATTAATAACGCTTTGGTTACCACTTATTAAACATATTCCTCCTTTATTCCATCTATAAGGTGGACTGTATCCGTTTTTAGCGATTATATTGTTGTTGATGATGTTATTCATACCATTAATTTGTATTCCGGCTGCTCCGTTATTTGTGATTTGGTTTTGTGTTAGTGTGTTGTTTTGTCCGTTGGTGTCGATTCCGTATCCGGTGTTGTTTTGTAGGTTGTTGTTTTGTATGATTGTGTTGGATCCGATGGTTGTTAGTCCTGTTCCACTGTTTTGTGTGATGTTGTTTTGGTTGATGGTGGTGTTGTTTCCGTTGTGCCAGATTCCTCCGCCGTGCCAGTAGGAGGGTGTTTGTTTTCCGTTTTGTGTGATGTTGTTTTGGTTGATGGTGGTGTTGTTTCCGTTGTTTTGTATTCCGCATGCTCCGTTATTTGTGATTTGGTTTTGTGTTAGTGTGTTGTTTTGTCCGTTTATGTCGATTCCATGTCCGGTGTTGTTGTAGATTTGGAATCCGGTTAGTGTGATGTTATCGGTTATTAGGCTTAGTCCTGTTCCGCCGTTGTTGTTTATTTGGTTGTCTGGTGTTAGTGTTAGGTTGTTTCCGTTGTGCCAGATTCCTCCGCCGTGCCAGTAGGAGGGTGTTTGTTTTCCGTTTTGTGTGATGTTGTTTTGGTTGATGGTGGTGTTGTCGCCGTTGTTGTTTAGTCCGCATGCTCCGTTTTGTGTGATTTGGTTTTGTGTTAGTGTGTTGTTTTGTCCGTTGGTGTCGATTCCGTATCCGGTGTTGTTTTGTAGGTTGTTGTTTTGTATGATTGTGTTGGATCCGATGGTTGTTAGTCCTGTTCCACTGTTTTGTGTGATGTTGTTTTGGTTGATGGTGGTGTTGTTTCCGTTGTGCCAGATTCCTCCGCCGTGCCAGTAGGAGGGTGTTTGTTTTCCGTTTTGTGTGATGTTGTTTTGGTTGATGGTGGTGTTGTCACTGTTTAGGTTTATTCCGGCTGCTCGGTTATTTGAAACTGTATTTCCAGAAATTAAACAATTAACAGAACTAGTTGAATAAATACCATACCCGATATTGGAAGATATTGTGTTATCTAAAATCTGGTTATTATACGAATTCTCTAGGTAAATACCAAAAAGGTTACCAGAAATATTATTATTATAAATGGTACAGTTAGATACACCATTCAAATATATTCCACTACTGCTAGTGGCTCCAATAATTCTAAAACCTTCAATTCGAGTGTTATTCCCTAAATTATTGATGTAAAAACCAGGTTTATTAATATTAGATATATTCAGGGTCACTGTTCCATTAGCTTTCAAGTTCAAAGTTTTATTTATAATTATATTTTCCTGATACGACCCCGAATTCACAATTATTGTGTCTCCTGAGCTTGCATTATCTATAGCATTTTGTATACTGCTTCCGTTATTAACAAATATTTCATTTGCCGTAGAATTAACATCTTCAGCTGAGGCTGTTTGGCAAGAAATTAACATCAATAAAAGTAGGAGTATAATGAATGCATATTTTTTCATTATCTCATAGTTTTTCATTATCAGACCTCTAATTGATATAAAATATTATTTATAATTATTAAGAGGTTGAGTTTTTATATAAAGTATTAATATTTATTATTAAAACGAATATTTTATATATGGTTTAATTAAATAAAAATAAGTAAAATTTTATTTTTTAAGTATAGTTAGTAAATAAATCTAAAATTAATTTTATTGTTTATCAATAATCTGGTACTCTTGTTTTACCAGAACTATTTTATCAGAATCTATATCTTGGTAGATAACGGTTCCAGATCCAATAGCAGAATTCATCCCTACTTTTACTCCAGGATTGAAACTGGAGTTAATCCCTGTTTTCACTCCATCACCAAATACTACACCCAATTTTCGCCGGCCAGTGTCCACTCTCCCATCTTTAACACTCATTTTCACTGTTCCATCATCAAAACGGAGATTAGCGATGTTGGTACCCGCAGCAAGGTTACAGTTCGATCCTATTATGGAATCTCCCACATAAGTAAGGTGATTTATATTGCTATGGTCCATAATAATAGAATTTTTAATTTCCACAGCATTACCTACACTTACTTGATTTCCTAAATAGGTGTTGCTTCTTAAATAACTATTGGGTCCAATGTCACAGTCTTCTCCAATGTAAACTGGCCCCTGAATATAGGTACCTGAGCGAATAACACTGTTTTTACCTAAAACAATCCTACCTTCAATATTAACTCCTTTTTCTATATGGCCCTCAATTTTTTCTTCCAGATTTGTCAGAAATTCTTCATTAATTTCTAAAAGTTCCCAGGGCCTTCCCACATCTATCCATTTTTTATGTGTAATGAACCCTTTAATGCTTTTTCCTTCGTCTATTTGCATTTGTAGAGAATCAGTTATCTCATACTCGCCTCGAGGGGAAAGCTCAGTTTCTTCTATTATAGAGAGAATATCTTGATTGAAAACATAGATGCCGGTGTTAATTAGATTACTAGGGGCTTCATCACGGGGCGGTTTTTCTATGATTTTTGTTATCTGTCCATTTTTAATTTCTACCACACCAAATGGGCTGGGATCTTCCACTTCGGTTAATACCATCATGGTATCGGGAGAGCTGGTCTGATAGTTTTCTATTAATTCCCTTAAAAGTTCTGGATCAAGGATTATGTCTCCATTTAATACTACAAAATCCTCTTTTATAAAGTCCTGGCAGTGGCCTATGGCATGGGCCGTACCTAAACGCTCTTTTTGGGTGATGTAATTAATTTGGACACCTAATTTTTCCCCATTTTCAAAGTGTTCCTTAACCATTTCTTCATGATAACCGACTATGAGTAGTATCTCAGTTATTCCTGCATCTCGAAGGGCTTCTACATTGTACTGTAGTATGGGTTTTCCACCTACTGGAAGCATGGTTTTGGGTCGGGTTAAGGTTAAAGGGCGCATTCTAGTTCCCTCTCCGGCTGTAAGAATCACGGCTTGCATAATAATTTCTCCTAAATCGCTAAAATGGGATTAAAATAAAATATATGCTTATTAAATCCATTAAATTCCATTTAAAATTATTTTTTTAATTATATTTTCTTAATTGGAATATTTAATAGTTGCTAGTTAAAGTTCATGATAATAATTGAATAAAAATTTGCTAATTGCTTTGATAATTTATTAATATATTCTATTTTTTTCTAAAACCAGTTTTAAAAATTAGAATTTACAGTATTATTGGAATTATAGATATGAATAAAAAAAGTAATGAAAAGTTATTTTAAATTAAATTAGGATACTAGTATTAATTAAGATAGCTAGGAGTATTCTCTTAGTTAATCAAAAGTTTTTCTATAAATTCAGTGGAAATTTTTCGAATTTCCTCGGCCCGGGCATTATTCCTTCCTTCTAGAGTCATGCGGATATAGGGCTCAGTACCAGATGGCCTTACCAGTACCCAACTACCATCTTCAAATGTGATGCGAATACCATCTATATTATTCACATTTGAGCTATCATTAAAACAAGCTTCCAACTCAGACTCTGCACTTTCCATCACCTTATCTTTCTTTTCATTAGGGCAAGGTAGTTTTTCCCGCATGGTTGGGTACTCTGGTACGGATGCTAGTAACTCAGAAAGGGGTCCTTGATCAGAAACCATTTCCACTACCTTCAAAGCAGACAATATTCCATCAGGACACATGCAGAATTCTGGATGTAGCCAGGTTCCAGAAGGTTCCCCACCAAAGGAAGCCTTTTCTTTAACAATTTCATGGGCCACATGAACATCTCCTACTTTGGTTCTTACAACACTTCCACCAATGCTTTCTAAAGATTCATCTATACACATGGAAGCATCTACGGTGGTAATTACGGTTCCTCCAGCCCTATGGGATATTAAAGCCAGCAACTTATCAAAATCTGCCATTTCACCAGTGTCGTCCACGGCCACCATTCGATCAGCATCACCATCATGAGCTATACCTAAATCTGATCCAGTAAACTGCACGGTTTTCATAAGATCTTTTAGATTGGCACGATTTGGTTCTGGTTTCCGCCCAGGGAAAAATCCATCTGGTTGAGAATTTAAACTTAAAACTTCACAGCCAGATTTTCTTAAAATAAGAGGGGATAAATAGGAAGCTGCGCCGGATCCACAGTCTACCACTACTTTTAGACCAGGTTTAATGTCCACCAGTCCCAGAAGTTCCTGAACATAATCTGAAATTAAATCCTTAACTTCTTCTTTTTTGCCCAGTTCATCCCAATTTTTTTCTAAATAATCTTTTTCATGAATTATTCGTTCTATTTCAAGTTCTTGTTCGGTGGAATAGGCCATTCCATCAGTATTCCATAATTTGATTCCATTATCTGGTGAAGGGTTATGTGATGCAGTTATCATAACTCCGGCAGATGCATTAAGACGAGAAGCAGCAAAACCTACTACTGGTGTGGGAACCATGCCTAAATATTGAACATTACAACCCCCTTCCATCAAACCAGCACATAATGCATTTTCCAGCATTTTATTGGATGTTCTAGGATCATAACCAACAACTACATTGCCTTTTCCATTCAAATAGCTGGCAACTGCTTTCCCAACATCAAGAGCAAGTTGGGTGTTTATTTTTTCTCCTATTTTACCTCGAATTCCTGAGGTTCCAAAAAGTCGAGGGATGGGATTTATATCCTTGTTTTCTTTTACGCTTCCTTCTTTTTTTATTCCTTCTTTTTTGGTATTTGCTTTGTTGTTTTTAAATACCATTTTAAGCACCGAACTTTTCAGATTTGTTCATAAGGTCCATTAATATATTCATTATATCTGAACCTCTTATTCTGCACAGACCACCCTTAGTAGCTGATCGTTCATCGAAAATTTCCACATCATCTACTCTTATTTCTGGCCCATTAATTACTAATGGAACCGGGTCTCCAGTGTGGTCCATTATTGAAATAGGAGTAGAATGGTCGGCAGTAAGTATGAAATAAGTGTCTGGAATTTTCATTACTTCTCCAATCACAGCATCAACTTTTTCCAAGAAATTCACTTTTTCTTGGAGGTTTCCATCGTGTCCCGCCTCATCAGCACCATCTATGTTGATTAAAAGGAAGTTATACTTTGAAACATTTTCAATAATGCTTTGACTTATACTGTCTAGGTCAGTATCCACCCCACCAGTGGCCCCTTCTACTTCAATGATGTCCATTCCTGCTAGCTTCCCAATGCCCATTATAAGGCCAGTTTCAGCTATACATGCCGACTTGAGACCATATTTTTCATTGAAGGGCTGTACATCTGGCACGGCTCCGGCCCCTCGGGGAAGTACTATATTCCCTGGTGGTTCTTCTGATTCAATTCGCTCTAAATTGAGAGCATGATCCTTTAAAATATTATAAGATTCACTTACGAATTTATTAAGTACTCTGGCTGTTTTTTCAGCTTCAGGAGATCCATCAAGACCTACAATTTCTTTAGGAGCTTTTCCTTCTTTTTTAGGATCCGCATCACTAACTTGATCAGATAATCCACTACCCCTAAGCACTAAAACTGACCGGTGGCCGGTGGACTCTTTGAAAATAATCTCAACATCTTCAAATCCTTCTAATTGAATGGAATTTAAACTTGAAGCCAATAGTTCTGTTTTTTCCCTTATTCTCCCTGCTCGACGGTCGATTATAAGTCCTTCTTCATTAGAAGTAGAAAAATTGCACCTAAAGGCAATATCTCCGGGCAGGACTTCTATTCCCACACCTGCAGCTTCAAATGGCCCTCTACCGGTGTAAACCTGATAAGGATCGTATCCCAGTATTGAAATGTGGGAAGTATCACTTCCGGCCCTTATACCTGGTTTTATAGGATCCATTATTCCGTTGATACCTATTTTTGCCATTTCGTCCATGTTGGGGGTTTTAGCCGCTTCAAGCGGAGTTTTATTATCCAGTTCTTTTAAGGGACGATCTGCCATCCCGTCGATTATCATTATTATCCCTTTCATGTTATCAACTCTAAGTAAGTGCTTAAACCAGCATAATTCCCAGAAATGCCCCGGTGAGGGTGGCCAGGAGATTAACGTGCTCATTAGTAATATAATTTCTTCTCTCGAAAATTGCTCCTAGGAAACTGTCCATAAAACAGCCTACAGTACCTGCTATTATGGATATTTTTAAGCAAACAAATGGGTCAGGGAGAATTCCCAGTAAATATGCAAATATTCCAATTAGTCCTGCCCCTAAAATACCTGCGACAGTTCCTAAAACCGATACTCCTCCATCTGTACCGGGAGCTACCTTTTTAAGTGTGGTAACCAGGCGAGGTGTCTGGGTAACTCCAACTTCGCTGGCCATCGTATCGGCTGTAGCAGTAGCTATTGAACCAATAAATCCGCCTACAAAACCGTCGTAATATCCAAATGCGGCCATTACAAAAGGCACGATTCCATTAGAAATAACGTTTTTTGCAGATCGGGTACCTTCATACACACCAAGTTCTTTTTTATATTGGTGTTTGTATTTGGTTGATACCAGGCCTAAAATAAGAAAAATAAGAATTAAAAGTAGCCAGTTAAAACCAGCAGCTAATATGATTATAAGACCCATGATAACCATGAAAAGAGATCCCCAAAAGTCAAGAGCCCCTCTAAAGTAAGTAACAAGGCCCATGATTGAGCAAAGGATCACATATCCCCAGTATATCATAACCGGTCCCATTTCATATTTTTATAAGTTTTATTTATTATTAATTTAAAAAAATAGATTTAATTTGAGTTAAATCTATTGTGGCTCTTCTAAGACCTTGGTCTTAATAGTTTCTACTCTCTTTAGAGGGTAGATTTTTTTAGCCTTATGGTAAATTTCAGAAGCTATTTTACCAGTAACTAATCCTTCGATTACTTGCTCAAAGCTCTTGTCAGCGGCAATCTTGATTAAGAGTTGCTGAATAGTTTCCCTCATGAATTTTTGTTGGGAAGACTTGGCTCTTCTAGTGGTTATTGCGAGCATGTGCACTTTCATGGTGAATCCGTCGTTAGTTTTAACAATAACTGGGGCGTCGATTCGGCTGGTTCCTCTTCGGATCATACTTCTAACATAATCAGTAGTTACTTGATGTCCGATGAATCTGGTTCCTGCAGTATCTCCGGCTACTTCACTAATTTGGAATTTTAATTTCACGTATTGTTTAGAGAAGTCGCCAGTTAATTCTCTCATAGTAGTGTCTATTCTTCTTTTAAGGAGAAACTCAGGGTCCTTTGCAGGTGTAATCCCGATTTCGCTTCCTCCGAATGCTTTAGGACTAGTAATTTTGTACCATTGTTTCTCTTTCCATGTATCACGTACTCTTCTTCGTCGCGCTTTAGCCATATTATCACCTTAAATTGTAAAATCTGGGTAAAAAGAATTTTGAAATAATCAAATTTCTAGTTATCAAATTCAAATAAATATTAAATCAACTACATAATTACAAAACTGAAAAAAATCTATCATGCCTTTATTATAAAGTCACATTCATGATTTATAAATGTATTGAGTTTATTTCCAGTAAATTTTTAAAAAAGTTTGCACCGCCAATAAATTGAAGTATTCCTATTTTTGAGTATCCTTATATTTAACCTTGTGCTATATGAAAAAATTTTAATATTAATTTATAATCTTATTAAAGAACTACAAAAATTAAATTTATAAATTTATAAATTTATAGATTTTAATAAAATTTCAATAATTTTAATAAAATATTTTAATATAATAAAGATTTAAATTATCAAATTGGTTTTTTCATGAACTTATAATGTTTTATGTAATGATCAAGAACTTCTTCTACAGTTCCTTCGTCTTCTACCAGTTTAATTCCTTTTTGCTCCAGGCCAAATTTACCATTCATTCCGGCCTGTACACATATAACCACTTCACAATCTTCAATAATGTCTAATGGCCTTTTCCACTGATGTTTTTCACCTTCAGTCATGGAAACATTTCTTCTTTCAACAAAAATGGCCTTTTCTTTGTTAAATTCATATATGGAAAAATGATCTGCTTTTCCAAAGTGAAGGTCTGCATTAATTCCGTCTGAAGATGCTACAGCTATTTTCATGGTTAATCATCATTAAATTTTATTGATGTTTTTTAATAAAATAAATTAAGATAAAAAATTAAATAATTATAAATTAATTAGTTAGATGGCTGGATTCAATTATTCGTTGATTTTGTTAATTAATTTGGCCACATTTTCTCCAAATAAGCGTATGGTTTCCATTCCTTCGGTATCTTCTTCCACTTCACCAGGGGCCCATCCAAAGACCATGTTCCAATAGTTGGATCCGGGTACAATCATCTCGTTTATGAAATAAAACATTAATAATTCTTGTATGGCGGCAGTATGCCCGCCCCTACGTGCTACGGCAATAGGGCCTCCCACTTTCCAGCTTAAAAAGTTGTCTGTTGATTTGGAAACCATTCCTATTCTTTGTAAAGCGGCCATGAGTGATCCCCGGGCAGTACCAAAGTAAACTGGGCTTCCTACAATGAAACCTTCAGATTCTCTTATTTTATCTATGATGTCGTTTAATCCATCATCCAGTTTGCACTTTTTGATTTTTTTGCACTTACCGCAAGCATGACAAGAATCAATAGTCATCTTTCTAAGGGATATTATTTCGGTTTCCAGGCCGTTTTTCTCTATTTCTTCGGCACATTTTTCCATTACTTGCATAGTATTGCTTTTTTTTCGTGGGCTGGCACATATTAATAGGACTTTTTTCATTATAGAATCTCCTAAATGTTCTTTTATTAATTTATTTAATTCATAACCTCTATTTCTAATGAAATTAAGATTCCATTCAATGTAATACTTTTAGAATGTTATTAAACAAATATTTATCTCAGAATTTGCATGTAAAAATAAAATTTTATTTAATAATTAATTTAATCAGTACCTTTATAAGGAACTCAAAACAATATTAAGTATAACGAAATTTATTGAATATTGATAAAATTGAAATATGTATGGTATGCTATTTTTATTTTAAATTCATTTATTTTCAAATTATAAAATAATAAAAATTATATTTGGAGTTGATTTTTTCCCATCTGAAATAACAGGATATATTCCTATAATCTCCACCATGCTTGGGGTGACTATGGGCCTTGTATCTAGTGAGATAAGTAATTTACGTAGACATAAACGATCAAAAAGAAGCAAAATTAATTCAACCAGAACTCTAATTTCCCTGGAAAATGAGAGAAATATTGACTTACTTAAAGATTTCTGGTATAAATTAAACAATTCAGAAGAATACGAAACTGAAAATGACGAATTAAAGATTGATCTGGCACATAAATTGATTAAAATGCCTAAACCCTCATGGAATAATGATATGTGGGGTAAACAAGCTTCTTTTTTACCAATAACATTTGTTGATAAAGAAATAATAGCAGTTTCATCTTTTAATCATTGTTTAGATGCCCTTAAATCTATTTACACTAAATTAATAGATTTAGATACCAAGGATAGGGAATATAACAGTACTTATGCTTCTAGCGGTGCTAAATTATCCACATTACCTCGTTCCAACAGATTTAAAGAGGAAGCTCCCTCTTTATGGGACGAATTTGAAAAGATTACTTTAAATCTGATTGAAAATGGTAATCCCTTAAATAAAAGAAAAAAATAGGGGCCATTTTCATATTTATTTTTTATTACATATTTTTTATTACATATTTTTTATTACATATTTTTTATTACATATTTTTTATTACATTATAATAATGGAAATTTTTTCCGATCTATTTTTTTTATTTTTATTTACATTTTTAAGCTATTTGGTGTATTATTTATTTTTTTAGATATTCTGAAATGTTTTAACTGTTAAAAACTACTTCTTCTTGATTTTTGATGTTAATCACTATTTACATATAGTAAACTTTATATTACATAATGTAAAGTATAATTTACATAATGAATTTATAAAGGTGAATTTATCATGAATCTTAAAAAACAAGGAATGATTTTAAAAATAGTTTCAGCTTTTGTAACTGGTTTGTGGGTGGCTGGATTGATTATTGGAAGTATTTATTTAGTTTTACTGGCTATTCTCGTAGTTATTATAGAAATTCCGATTATCTACATTAAAAGAGACAATCTAAAAGACATGTTTCAAGGTGATGGTAATGTGGTAGAAGATGAAAGAACTCAGCTAATCAATGAAAAAGCATCCACTATGACCCTGGGCATTTTCATAGCAGTTATAATTTATGTAGGTATAATTATTTTGGCCCTTAGAAATAGCTTTCCTGAATGGACTCTGACGGGTTATACTTTAATAGGATCTGCAGTTGTATGTCTGGTCATTTATGGGATTTCTCGTATTCACTACAGTCGAAAATATTAAACTAATTTTTATAAAACCAATGGATAGATGAGTTGATAAAATGAATACCGACCGGAAATTATTTTTAATTTTATGGATGGGCAGTATTTTTGGATTAATAGCCATCATGCCTTATGTTTTTACGCTTCAGGGCAGCTTACTTGGAAATTCACCGATTCCGCCTTACTTGCTAATTGCAGGACAAATTATTCAAAATGCTGTTATTTTTGCAATTACCATTTTTATAGGACTTAAACTTGCAAAGAAAGTTGGATTAGGACTTCCAATATTAGAATGCTGGTTAGAAGGTAGAAAAACAAAAAGTGATCTAAAATCTATTCTGGGAATATCTATTGGCCTGGGATTACTGTTAGGTGTCTTGATTGTTGGTTTGGATTTATTATTTTCCCTTATGGGAGTGACCATTAGTGTAGCTCAAGCCAGTTCTATAACTCCTCCTGCATGGCAAGGTTTCTTAGCATCTTTTTATGGTGGAATAAACGAGGAAATCATGCTAAGACTATTCTTAATGACGTTATTAGTGTGGATATTCTACAAGATCAAAAAAACAAAAGAAGGAACCCCAAACAAACTCAGTATATGGTTGGGAATTATCCTGGCAGCAATCATATTTGGCGCCGGCCATTTACCTGCTTTAATGAGCATAACCACCATAACTCCCTTACTAATTACCCGCACCATCGCTTTAAATGCCTTAGGTGGAATTATATTTGGATGGCTTTACTGGAAAAAAGGCCTGGAGTCCGCCATGATATCTCATTTTTCTGCTGATATTGTGCTTCATGTGATAGTTCCATTACTGTTATTTATTTAAATTCAAAGAAAAAGGATTAAATGAAATTATTTGTCATATCGGAAGCCTATAAAAAAATAAAATAGTTTCCCGGCCACTAAATAAGTGGGGATCAATGTAAAAGTTAGGTTGATGTGGAATTTGAATATTTATCAGGTGTTTAACCATGGAAAATAAATTAAAAGTATTCCGGGCAATGAAAGATTTAACTCAGGAGGATTTGGCCATGGAGTTGGGAGTAACTCGGCAGACTATCATTGCTATAGAAAAAAATAAGTATGATCCTTCTCTAAATCTGGCATTTAAAATGGCTGAATTTTTTAAGGTAACAATTGAGGATATTTTTATTTATAATGAATAATTTAAATGTTATATGATTGATTTAAGGATAATGGGTGATTTAATGGTTAAATGGGATGCTGAAGATTATCGGAAAAGTTCATCCAATCAAGAAAAATGGGCCAAAGAACTAATGAATCTTTTAGAGCTTGAAGGCCATGAAAATGTTCTGGATATTGGTTGTGGTGATGGTAGAATAACTGCGGAAATAGCGGCTAAAATTCCTGAAGGCAGAATATTAGGTATTGATAATTCTATTGAAATGATTAAACTGGCTCAGAGAACTTTTCATTTTGAAGAATATCATAATTTAAAATTTCAGCATATTGATGCTAGGGATATGGATTTTAATAATGAATTTGATCGAATATTTTCTAATGCAGCACTGCACTGGGTAAAAGACCACCAACCTATTTTAAGGGGCATGAAAAAGGCCCTCAAAATTAAAGGAAGAATTGTCTTGCAGATGGGTGGTAAAGGGAATGCTGGGGAAATAATTGACATATTTGATGACTTGAGGTTGCTTGAAAAATGGAAAACCTACTTTAAAGATTTTGAATTTCCTTATGGATTTTTTGATGCAGTAGAATATGAGGAAATGTTAGAAGCTGCCGGATTGAAACCAATTAAAGTAGAATTAATTCCAAAAATCATGATTCATTCAAATATAGAAGAATTAGAAGGATGGATCAGAACTACATGGCTTCCTTACACTCAAAGAATTCCTAAAGAACTTCAAGAGTTGTTTATACATGAAATTGCATTGTCATATATTCAAAAACGCCCCTCAAAATTTCAGAGTATAGAAATTAAAATGGTTCGGTTAGAAGTAGAAGCAGAGCGAATAGATTAATCTAATAAATTAGCAAATTAGATTTATTAATCGAGGGAATTAAATTGCAACTTTTTAAGACATCTAATGATCGAAATAATTTTTTAAAACTATTATTAAAAATAGTTCTGGCCTTAATTTTGATACAACTATTACGGGCCGGAATAATGTTTTCTTTGTGGTGGCTGGTGGCCCCCGGAGATAATACAACTATTTTCCAGATGATTAATGGTTTGAGTATTATAATAACTGCTTTAATTCTATTATTATATTTTAAACCATCCTTAAAAGAATTAAATCTCAATTGGGATGATATAAAAACCAGAACTAGGATAATATATGCTTTTGGAATCGGATTGCTGATTTTCCTAGTTTTTACTCCCTACACCTTTAGCTGGGAGGCTGATGTTCTGGTAATGGGGATAATTTTTGGCCTGATTACTCCTGCATTTGAAGAATTCATGTTTCGGGGTTATATCTGGAATAAAATCGAAAATTCCGGTGAAATGATTAATTCTGGAGTTTTAACCTGGATAACAGTCACTTTACTTTTCAGCATCTGGCATTTAGGATATCTGGATGTATTTTTACTTCATCCTATGGCAGCCCATACGAACCTGACCATGATTCTGGTTTCTAAGTTGGGAATTGGAATGGTTTTAGGTATGATTGTGGGATATTTACGGCTAAAAACCGGAAAAACGTATGCTTCTTATATTTTCCACGGTTTATGGAATGTTTTCGCCCCTTAAATCGTTTATTTAAATTTTTATTTTAAATTTTTTTATTTTACAAAGATTTAATTAATTTTTTAAGAGAATTACTTAATTAAAAAATAAATAAGAAGAAAAGTAAGTTTATTTTAAGAAAGAAAATTTTTTTCATTAAATGAATATGAAATAATGTCATAAAAAAACTTAAACTTCATCTATTTCATCTACTTCGGCGCCTTCAAGGGCTTTTTGACAAGAACAATCATTTTCAGAAGGCATAAACTCAATGGTATGGTTTATTAAATTTACCAACTTATGCTTTTGTTTTTCCATTATCTCAAAGACTTCGTCAATGGTTAATTTATCTGGAGAAATTGATGCAGCATAATTGGATACTAAACAGACACTGGCATAGCACATTTCCACTTCTCGAGCCAGTACTGCTTCAGGAATACCTGTCATCCCTACTAATGTGCCGCCCAATATCTGAAACATTTTAATTTCAGCAGCAGTCTCAAAACGAGGACCTTCCGTACAAACATAAACTCCGCCATCAACTAAGTCTCCTGCAGAAATCAAGGCCTTTCTAATTTTATCACAGTATGGGTTGGTAATATCTACATGCACAGTTCGCTTATCATAGAATGTACTTGACCTTAATTTAGTAAAATCAAGAAAATCATGTGGTATAACAAAATCACCGGGTTCAATAGATTTTTGAAGAGATCCCACGGCATTGGTGGCAATTATTTGTTTTACACCTATTTTTTTTAAGGCCCAAATATTAGCACGGTAATTTATCATGTGTGGTGGATAGTCATGGCCTTCTGCATGGCGGGGAATGAATGCAATGTCTCGATCATGTAGTTTAAAAAGTGAAATTTCCGGTGAGTCACCATAAGGAGTTTTTAAAACCTTTTTTTCTACATCGTGGGCTTGATCTGTAATTTCATAGACCCCAGTACCGCCAATTATTCCTATCATGAGTTGCACCTGCTATAATTTTTAAAATTTTATTAAGAAGTGTGAGTTGTTGATAAAATTAATTTTATCTATTTCTTTTAAAAAAGGAATTAAAAATAAATGGGACGTGGGCTTTTTTAACCCTTAGCCACACCTAAAGGCACCATTTTAGCTACTAATTTTGATATCCCTGCTTCATCTGCTGTTTTAACAACTTCATCCACATCTTTATAAGCTCCAGGTGCTTCTTCTGCTACTACTGGCATGGATGTGGCCTTAACCACAATTCCTATGCTGGCCAGATATTTTTGGACTTCTTCACCCTTAAATTCTCTTTTAGCACCGGCTCGACTCATTTTACGTCCTGCACCGTGTGCAGTTGAACCAAAAGTCTCTTCCATAGCTGTTTGAGTCCCATGTAAAAGATAAGAAGCTGTTCCCATAGTTCCAGGAATGATCACTGGCTGACCCGTTTTTTGGTAGACTGATGGCAGTTCTTTTCGTCCTGGACCAAAGGCCCGGGTTGCTCCTTTCCGGTGGACATAGACTTCAGTTTTCCTTCCTTTTATTTCATGTACTTCTTTTTTGGCTATGTTGTGAGCTACATCATAAATTATGTTCATTTCCATATCTTCGGCACTTTTGTGGAATATCTGCTCAAAAGATTCCCTTACCCAGTGTACAATCATTTGTCGGTTGGCCCAGGCATAGTTGGCTGCCGCAGACATGGCCTTAAAGTAGTCCTGAGCTTCATCAGAATCCACGGGGGCACAGGCCAGTTGCCGGTCCGGGATATTAATTTTATGTCGTTTATAAGCCCTATCCATGGTTCTAAGGTAGTCAGAACACACCTGGTGTCCGCATCCTCGGGAACCAGAGTGTATGAGCACTGCCACTTCGCCAGGTTTGACCCCAAAGGTTTTAGCTACATCGGGGTCAAAAATTTCTTCTATTTTTTGCACTTCTAAAAAGTGATTACCTGATCCCAGAGAACCTAATTGAGGTATTCCTCGCTTTTTGGCCTTTTCAGATACCTTTTCAGAGTCGGCCTCTTTCATTTTTCCGTTCTCTTCTAGATATTCCAGATCATGGTCCCAACCGTATCCATTTTCTACGGCCCATTCGGCACCATTATTCAGTACTTCGTCGATTTGACCTTCCTGAAGCCGTATTTGACCTTTACTTCCTACTCCAGAGGGGACATTTATGAATAAGGCATCAATGAGTTCTTTCATCTTGGGGCGCACTTCATCCTCGGTGAGGTTGGTACGTAGCATCCTTACTCCACAGTTAATATCAAACCCAACTCCTCCAGGACTTATAACGCCTGTACGGGCACTAAATGCCCCTACTCCTCCGATACTGAATCCGTAACCAAAGTGTATGTCAGGTAATCCTATGGAAAACTTTTGAATACCAGGTAAACAAGCCACATTGGCCACCTGATCCACGGCACCCGGTTCTAATTCTTTTATGGCTACATCATTAAGAAAAATTCTTCCGGGGACTCTCATACCCTTTTTATAGCTGGTGGGCACTTCCCAGACACAGTCTCTAACTCTGGTTAATACTTCTTCCATACTCATGATAAACCCTCTGCGCTGTTTTTTAAGCTTTTTAATTTATTTTCAAGTTATTTTGATATAATAATTCACTATAAACAGCTAAAATTAAAAATATTTTATTTATATACCTAATTTGATAATACTAAAACTCTGAAATTCAATTCTAAGTTAATAAACCATTTGTGCATTTGTGCATTTATATTGTATAGATGACTGCTACTTATTAAAATTAGAATATTGGGAGAATGAAAAAAATAAATGAATTTTGAGTTGTTAAAAATTAATTAAATAAATTAATACCGGAGATGATTCTATTTTTTACTTTTTCTCCGCTTCAGATTCCAGTTTGGGCCCTTTTATTTTATTGTAAGTGAATGATCGGTTTTTTGTAAATTAACTCTTAATACGTCTTTATTTATTAGCTTACTTTTCAATGACGATGGTTTTGGTTATCATATCTCCTAGTCTCTGGTTTTTTTCTGAGGAAGCCATTGCTATTAGGGCTATTAATCCTGGTATGAAGTAAGGCATTAAATCTACAATTAAAATTAATGTCCTTAAAAAACTTTGAAGCAGGTTTAACTTTTGGTTTTGATCACTTACGACTTTTATTTTAAGACCCATTTTACCACAAGTCTGGCCGGTTAGATTGAATAGTACGAAGTATATGAATGATGTGCAAGCAGATATAATAATCCATAACATAAAATAAAAATCAAAATTAGTGGTGTCCGAATTGGGAATTATAATGGCCATTAATATTAATAATCCCCCCATTAACACGGATAATATTGTCATGTCTATGATGAATGCCATTAATCGCTTTAAAAGAGATGCATATTCAATTAGTTGATTTCCACACATTATGCAGTAGCTGGCATCTTTTTTATTCTCTTGCTGACATACTGTGCAGTTTTTTGTTTGATAATTTCTTTGGTTAAAAGATTGGAGATGGGGTTCTGAAGATTTTTTGGCACTTATTTGTTTAGTTTCAGGATGTTTTTGAATTGTAATCTCTTCAAGGATATTTTCTGGAGAATCTGCCACTAAATTGCTATTATTTTCAATAATATCCTTTGATTTATTTAAGAAGTAATTATTATTTTTATTTGTTTCTAAAATATGATTATTATCAACAGTTTTTCCATTTTCTTTTATTTCTTCTCCTTTTATTAGATTATATGTTGATGAGGCTATAATTGCTGAAAACATTAACATTACAATTCGTTCCAGGGGATGATCACTTGGTGAATAACCCGGCCAAATATTATTAACAACCATGCCGATTAATACAATTATACCAATAAAAGTCAAAATACCAACAATTCCAGCTAAAAACTTTCTAATATTCATTTAATTCACACCAATTTTGTTATATATGTATCATCAATTTCAAAAAACTATTATCTTACAGCATCAAAAAATTAATTTATTCCTTTCTATAGCGGCTCACAGCTCTAAATTATTTAATTAATTATTTAATTAGTTCAATTATTATTTAAATAGTTTTTCTGTTTGTTATTTTACTTTTTCTTGTTTTTAAAGATTTTTTTGGTATAAGCTGTGCTTAAAACATTTAATAAATTTAATATTACAATAATGTTAATACATCATGAAGTATTATTATATAAATGTAATGTTCAAAAAAAAATTTAGTTATTTATTAATTAATAAAAAAACTGAAATAATATATTAAATTAGCAAAATAAAACATTATAAATCCAAAATAACCCTGACATTAAACTCGGGTTTCTCATTCACTTCCATGAGGTGAAAAGTAACGGCCTTTACTTCATCTCGCTGTTCATGGATTTCCCGATTGATTTCATCTCCCCAAACTTCTGCTTTTAATTTATAACCTTCTTCTAAGGGGGTTATACTTACTTTAAATTTGGAAAAAAGAATGAACTCCACATCATGTAAAAACAATAACTCTTCTAGCCAATCGTATAGGAGAGAAACTTTATCTTCAGATTCAATGGTGAATTCTTTTTTAACTACTGGAGAAACTTGCGTGGCATCCGTCATTATTTCAAACATGGCCAGGCCGGCATTCTCATAAGACTCTTCTAGGGTGGAACCATAGGCCCAGAATCCTGCATCCGCAGTTACATCAAAGAATTCAAACTTCAATGCTGCATCTTCAGATTTATTTTCTTTTAAATTATTATCTAAAATATTATGCTCTCCTTATTTAATTTTTAATTAAACAATAGTAAAATGGTTTAATTTGATAAATAGATTTATCTGATGAATAATTTATTATTTGATATACTATTTGAACCTTTTTTTATTTTTAATTTTGTGAAACTAAAAATATCGAAATATAAAAATGATTACTTTTCATACGCTCTCTATCTCTTTTCTTAAATACTCTTTAAGTCAATGATAGTAGTGTGGAAGTGATTTAAATGTTTAAAGTTGGTAAGTCCAATTCAATCCCAAATCTAAGAAAAAAAGAGCCTTTATTTGACTTAAGGGCCATTAATGTTCAATCATGCATGGTGATGCTCTTTATCACCGGGGTACTTATATTCAGCATACTTTTTGTGGCTGGTGCCCATAACTCTAATTATCCTGCCGGATTTTAATATAAATTATGGTCATTGTTAAATCATAAACGGTTAACCATAATTTTGCCTCCCCAAGCACTCAAAATGGCAGAAATAATTTAAAAACCCCACCTCTCATCAATCTGGTGATTAGGGTTGAACCATGCATTTATTGATTTCATCCTGGCTAAATCTTAATATTATTAGCCTGGAATTCCCTCTCATTCCTTTTCCAGTGAACTTGGTATCAATTAATCGGAGAAATTCCAGTTTATCCAGGTTTCGATTGAATGAGGAGTAGCTGGTTCCAGTATTCTGTTTAAATAATTCATAAAGGCTTCCGGCAGTTAAATTTTCATCTTTAAAATTAATTATTAATTCTAAAAGACTGTTTTCAAGATCTGAAAGAGAATTAAGTGTGTGAGCTAAACTTGCAGGCCCGGTTCGTTTTAAAGCTTCGTCTAAATGTTTGTTTTCGATTGTTCTAGAAGCTTCTGATTCTGCTAAATTTCCACAAACTCTTAAGAGGTCTATACCTACTCTAAGATCGCCACTCTCTGAAGTCCGCTCTACTATTTCATCTAATATTTCATCAGAAATTACTTCAGGATAAAAACCAAGACTAGTTCTTTCTTTAAGGATGCTATATATTTCTTCTCGCGCATAGGGCTGAAATATAACGTCCTGAGGAATGAAAATAGAATTAACATTTTTATCCAGGGCAAATCTAAATTCTATGTCTGATAAAATGGCAAAAACTCCAGTTCTAGCACCAGGAAATACCTCATGGGCCCGAAGTATGTCGTAAAAGATTTTGTTAGCATTTTTGCTGTGGAACAGATAATTAACATCATCTAAGGCCACAACCAGAGCTTTTTCTTCAGATACAAGATGTTGCATAATTTTTTGATAAATTCTAGAAAAAGGAACTCCAGTCTCTGGGGGGAAATGTCCAAACACTCTCTGATAAATTTGAGAGAAAATCCCAAAACGAGTAGTATGGAGTTGGCAGTTAATATAACAACAAACAACTTTCTCTGAATTGCGTTCTACCAGGTCAAATATTTTTTTAATGGCCGTGGTTTTTCCAGTGGCACATGAACCTAAAACAACTGCATTAATGGGCCTTCCCTTTTTTAAAGCTGGCCTGATGCATATTGCAAGGGCTTCCATCTGTGAATCCCGGTATTTGTAGCTTTCTGGCAAATAATCCGGGTCAAAAGCATTAATATTTTTGAAGATGGTCTCATCGTGTAATAAAATATCTTCAATTCCCATAAAGATAGTTGGTTTCATTAATTAATAAAGTATGTGTATGTTAGGATTCGCGAGATGTTCTAAAAATATAATTTTATAAATTAAAAAAATTAAAAAAATAAAATTAAAATAAATTCTTAAATACAAAATTAAAAATCTGCTTTTTTAACTAAATTATAAATAGAAACATCTTCATTCGCTCCTATCCATTCCACCAGCCTTTCAGCATATTTTAACTTCAATTTCTTAATATCATCGGCCGGCCCAGTAACATCTTTCATATTTGGCCTGGAATATTTGGTAACCACTTCTCCAAAGTCCATACCTGCCATAATAATATTTTTAGCCCCTAATTTCACGGCTAGAAACACGGCCCGATCACCATCAGTAAAACCACCGAAATTATGAACATATTCTAAAGGGTAACTTTGGGTGGTGCCCAGAACATTTTTCAAATCGTTTAAGTTTGTTTTTAAAGCATCTAGATTATTTCCATGGCCATGAACAACTAAAAATGCACCTTGTGCATTGGCCTTTAGAATATCTTCTAATTTACCATCTAAATCGGTTACAATTATATGTGGGACTATATTATCTTCTATTAATGCAGTGGTGGCCCCATCAGCGGATATTAAAATAAATTGATCTGGATTTGCAGATATTTTTGGTTTAAGTTGATTTATATGCTTTTTAAGGGACGGACCTGCCCCAAAAACAATAATATTTTCTTTGGTAGGCAAATCACTAAAATAAATAGCTTTTTTATTTCTATTATCATTGATAAACTGATTTTTTAAATAATCATTCAGATACTCCGCAGATTCTTCATCAGACTTTCTATCAAATCCAAAATTCTGGAGTATTTCTTTATACCATGCCATCCAGGTTTCAATTTCCATTAGATTATATTTAGAAAGAACATAAAAATAAATATTTGTAATTTTTTTTATTTTGATAATTAATTTGTTAAATTTGAAGTTCAATTAGGAATAATTTTTTTGCTGCATAATGATTTATTAAATGAAGTTCAATTAAATTAAAATTAATAAAATATGAATAGTATTCATGGATTTAATTCATTATTTTGTTAATTAAAATATACACAAATTTGTACATTTTAACATGATTTTGGTAAAAATATTAGTAAAATATTAGTTAATATTACCTTACCTAAATTTGATGTTAAATAAGGTTTTTAAGTTAGAATAATTTAGATATAAACTAGGGACATATGAAGTCCTGGTGTGGATTATAATTCAAGCTCTTTTATAAGCTGCAAATATTTGGAGGTTTTTTAAAAATGGATGAAACATTGCTAATGATTCCCGGGCCGACACGGGTGGCTCCCCGAGTCCTGAAAGCCATGTCCGAGAACATTGTGAATCACCGAAGCGCTTTATTCGGTAAAATTCTGAGCGAAACTACAGAAATGATGTCTGATGTCTTCCGGACAAATAATAAGTCTTACCTTATCACGGGGTCTGGTACTGCTGCTATGGAAGCGGCCATGGCCAATATCATTAACCCTGGAGATAAAATACTGAGTGTAGTCGGCGGAAAGTTCGGCCAAAGATTTGGCCAGATTGTTGATGCATTTGGTGGAGAATCCCAGACTATTGATGTAGAATGGGGAAAAGGTGTAAACCCTGACGAGATCGGATATGCCTTAGAAGAGAATGAAGACATAAAGGCTGTCACTGTAGTGCACAATGAAACCTCCACGGGTGTTTCAAACCCTATTAAAGAAATTGGAAAAATAATGAGCGACTATGATGCTCTTTATGTGGTAGATACTGTTTCGTCACTGGCTGGAGATGAAGTAGATGTGGATGGATATGGAATTGACATCTGTGTCACGGGATCCCAGAAGTGTATGGCAGCACCTCCAGGTATGGCAGCTATTACTTTGAGTAATGACGCATGGAATGTTGTGGATAAGGTTGAAGCAAAAAGCTACTACCTCAACATGAAAAAATACCGCAAGAGCGGTGCTGCTCAACCACCAGAAACTCCTTACACACCATCTGTCTCTTTAATGTATGCTATGCATGAAGCACTGGACATAATTATGGAAGAAGGCCTGGTCAACAGAGTTAAAAGGCATCAAATAGCTGCAAAAGCTACTAGAAATGCTATAAATGCCTTAAACTTGGAATTATTCCCGGATGAATCTGTGTCTTCTACTACGGTTACGGCTGTAAACATGCCCGAAGGAGTAAGTGACGGTGAACTTCGAGGAACCATGAGAAACAAATACCGGGTAGAACTGGCCGGTGGCCAAGACCACCTCAAGGGAAATATTTTCAGAATAGGCCACATGGGTAATATTACTCACAGAGAACTCATCACTACCTTTTCTGCTCTGGAAATGACTCTTAGGGAGTTAGGTTTCGAAGTGAATATGGGTGAAGGTGTAGCTGCTGTGGCAGATACCTACTTGCCAGATAATATATAATAAATATTTAATCGTTATTTTTATTTTTACGATTATAATTTCTATTTTATCTTTTTTTATTCTATTTTAGAAAAATAATATTACATGTCTTAATATTTTGACTATTTAATAAGCATTATTATTGATTAAATATTAATTTTTTAACTTAAATGGAATTAAATTTCTTTAACAATCGCGGCAGCCGTGTTTATAAGCACAAATCCATCTTTACTTGCCTGGTTTATCAAATAATTAGGCCTGAGATAAAAAGACCTGAAGGCCTTTTTTGAAGTTTTTTAAGTTCTTCCAAGGAACAGTCCAGGGTTTCCAGAACAGGATCTTTAGTAGCAATTCCGTTCAATTGTCATAAGTCAGAATTATATTAATAAATATCTTTGGTCATTTCGATAATTTCTATTCATTGAGTGATATTTTATTTTGATTTATATTTGGAATATTTTTACAGATTAACAAAATCTTAACCATAATAAAATTCAACCAATAAATCATTCCTTTATGAAATCGGGAAGTGGTATATTCTCTTCTTTCACTGAAATGTCAATCAAGAATGGTTTTTTCATTTCAATTCCTTTTTTAACAAATTTAAATACATCTCCAGGGGATTCAACTCGTACGGCTTCAATTCCATAGGATTGGGCCAACTTAACAAAGTTTGGGTTTTCCAGTTCTACTTCATAGCTGCCACTGTGGTGCATTTCCTGCCATTGGCGGATAATGCCCAGTGAACTATTGTTGATTATACATATAACCATCGGTAAATTGTTTTGATGAACTGTAGCCAATTCCTGGATGGTCATTTGAAATCCACCATCTCCTATAATGGCCACTATGCTTTCACTGGGCCTAGCAAAACATGTTCCGATGGCAGCAGGCAGACCATATCCCATGGGCCCAAATGCTCCTGAAAATAGCAGTGAAAATGGCCTTAAGACTTTTTTATAGAGGGTTACCCAGGTGGTGTGGGTTCCAGCATCATTAACAATGGTTGAATCATTTGAACCGTCTAAAATCTCTTTTATGGCCTGCTGGGGTTTTAAAGGAACCTCGGAATAAAAAAATTCTGTATCATATGGTGCGGGATGGTCTTTTGAGTATACCTGCAATTCTTCTAACCATGATTTGATATGGGGGTCATCTTCAGGACTTGATGATTCTGAAATTTTCATAATTTCATTTAAAAATTCTTTAACATCCATTTGAAGGTTAATATCTCCTTTTAATGTTTCAGAATCCATATTGACTTGAACAATCTGGGGATTATTTTCTCCAGAACCTATTCCAGTAAGTGTTCGCTCTGAAAAACGACAACCTAAACCTAAAACCAGATCGCAGTTGGCACCAGCATAATTACCTACCGGAGTGCCTCTGTTTCCAATAAGGCCCACACAATAATCATCATCTTCTCTTAATATTCCCCGGCCATGATAAGTGGTGGCCAGAGGGGTGTGGGTTTTATTAACAAATTCTTTAATCTCATTTAAAGCACCCGACCAAACTAAACCCGCCCCAGCAACTATTAATGGTTTTTTAGCAGATTTAATTGATTCAACTACTTTTTTTAGTTGTGATAAATCTGATTGCGAATTTCCGAGACTTCCAGATTCAAAATCAATGTCCAATTTAAAAATAATATTTTCACCAATAAATTCATCCAGAACATCTTTAGGTAAATTAAGATGGACTGGCCCGGTTGGCCCTTTTTTCAGCATTTCAATGGATTTTTTCAAATTTGAAATGGCTTCTTGGACATTAGATGAATAGAAAGTTTTTCTACTAATTGGCTTAAATACTGAACTGAGGTCAATGTCTTGAAATGTATTCTGGCCTCTTTGCTTTGTGGGAACATCTCCAGTAATTACTAATATTGGAATCGAGTCTCGGTAAGCAGTAGCAACTCCCATAACTAAGTTTAAAGCACCAGGACCTGCAGTAGCCACACATACTCCAAATTTTCCAGATGCACGAGCATAGCCGTCTGCGGCATGGGCGGCTGATTGTTCATGACGAACCAAAACGTGATTTATTGGTGATGATCTTAGGGCATCATATAAAGATAGTATTTGTTCTCCAGGATGTCCAAAAATCCATTCAACATCTTCTTGTTCTAGAATATTTATAATTGCCTTTGCACAACTAATTTTTTCTGGTTTCATCATTGATGATTTATTCATTGTTTTAATATTTTGTAAAAGAAATATTTAATTATATTTAGTATTATCTAATTTAAATTTAATTTATTTGAATAATTCTTTAAAATTTCATTATATTACTCTCATTTACTAAAAATTCCAGTAAACTATTCAAAGATGAAATTACATATTATACTTTACTTAATACTCCAGTTTAATTGCATGCAAGACGAAAATAATTAATTATCAAGTCAAATTTGTGGGGGAAGGGGATAAAATGTCTAAAAATTTAGATACTCTACTTAAAGAAGAACGTAAATTTGAAGCAGACCCAGATATGATAGCTCAAAGTAATATTAAACAGTGGATGGATTCGCATAACATAAAAAATTACGAAGAGCTCATTGAAAAGTCAAATGAAGATTTAGAATGGTTTTGGAATGAAATGGCCCAAGATTTAGAATGGTTTGAGCCATATAATCAAGTATTAGATTGGAAACCTCCTCATGCCCAGTGGTTTGTAGATGGGAAGTTCAATATTGTGCATAATGCTCTGGATAGGCATATTAAAACCTCTAGAAAGAACAAAGTTGCATATATCTGGGAAAGCGAGGCGGGTGAGGTAAAAAAACTCACTTACTTTGAATTATACCGCGAAGTGAACCGTCTGGCCAATGCCTTAAAAAACATGGGTGTTAAAAAGGGAGATCGGGTGGGCATATATTTGCCCATGATATTAGAGCTTCCCATTGCCATGCTGGCCTGTGCTAAAATAGGAGCCATTCACAGCGTTGTATTTTCTGGATTTTGGGCTAAAGCTTTTCAGGAAAGGGCCAATGATGCTAAGGCCAAGGTAGCTATTACTGCAGATGGATTTCACAGACGTGGAAAAGATATTAAACTTAAAGATACGGTGGATATGGTTATGGATGATATCCCTAGTATTGAAAAAGTAATTGTTGTGCAAAATACGGGCAGCGATGTGGGAATGAAAGAAGGAAGGGATGTATTCTGGGATGAAATTCTAAAAAAAGAAAGTTCTAAATGTGAAACTGAGCAATTGGATAGTGAAGATCCTTTATTTATTTTATATACTTCTGGAACAACTGGAAAACCAAAAGGAGTTCTTCACACCCATGCAGGATATGCTGTAGGTACATACACTACTTTAAAATTTGTTTTTGATATTAAAGATAGTGATATCTGGTGGTGTGCGGCAGATGTAGGCTGGATTACTGGCCACAGTTATATAGTATATGCTCCTCTTTTAATGGGTGCCACCTCGCTCATGTTTGAAGGCACCCCCGATTATCCAGACCCTGGAAGGTTTTGGAAAATGATAGAAGATTATGGGGTAAGTATTTTTTACACAGCACCAACCACAGTTAGATTTTTCATGAAATATGGTGAAAAATGGCCACAAAAATATGATTTAACCACTTTAAGACTTTTAGGATCTGTAGGAGAGCCTATAAATCCTGAAGCATGGATGTGGTATCATAAAAATGTTGGTAACCGTAAATGTCCTATAATGGACACCTGGTGGCAGACAGAAACTGGAATGCATATTATAACTCCCCTCCCTATAACTGAATTAAAACCAGGCTCCACATTTAAGCCATTTCCTACAATTCAGGCAGATATAGTGGATGATAATGGGAATTCACTTACTGAAAGTGGAGGGCATCTGGTTTTGAAAACTCCATGGCCGGCCATGTTCCGCACATTATATGGGGATCCAGACCGATATGTGGAGGCATACTGGAGCAAGTTTCCAGGAATCTATCTAAGTGGGGATGTAGCTCGAAAAGATAAAAATGGATATTTCTGGATTCAAGGAAGAGAAGATGATGTTCTAAATGTAGCGGGCCACAGGATAAGTACGGCTGAGGTGGAATCGGCCCTGGTAAGTCACTCTGCAGTAGCTGAATCAGCAGTAGTGGGGAAACCCGATATTCTTAAAGGAGAAGAAATAGCAGCATTTGTAATTTTAAAACAAGAATTTGAAGCATCTCCTCAACTCAAAAATCAGCTTAGAGAACATGTTAGGGAAGCAATAGGACCTATAGCCAGTCCAGGAGTTATTGGTTTTGTAGATGACCTTCCTAAAACTAGATCTGGAAAAATTATGCGCCGAGTTATTAAGGCCAAGGTTAAAGAAGAAGATGTGGGAGATATTAGTACTTTAGCTAATCCAGAATCAGTTGATGCTTTGGATAGGGCTTTGTAATAAAATAATGTGGATAATCTATAGATATGATGATTACCCATATTTCTCATTTTTTATTATTTTCAATGCAATTTAGGATATTCTTGCTTTTTAATTAATAACATTTAAGTTATATTTGATAAATTACTCATTTATTACTCATTCTTCCTGATAACTACCATTATATTCTCCAGAGCCTTTCACATCAAAAACAACGCCCTGGGCGATTCTTTCGCCCTGTTTAAGAGTGTATTCAAATTCTCCATAATTATAAAGCATGAACTGTAATGTTCCATAGAATCCTGGATCGCCCACAGCAGTGTGAACAGAAACAAAAGACCTTAAAAGAGTTGATCTGGGAAGATATAGCATAGAAAACCCTTTTGGTATTTTTATTTTTCGATCAATTGTTGCTAAATAAGCAGTTTTTGGCTGAAGTTTGTAAATAGGAGGCTCTAATTTTTCTATAGTAGGGAGGTTTTTTTCATTATCAATAAGTGAACCAGGCCCAGTTTGGATAAAAATTTCATCTAATCTCAAATCAATTCCAGATGGTTCTGCTAGTTCCTTAAAATCAGGAAATAATTTTAATAATTCAGTCTCTCCAAGCATTTTCTATCTCCTTTTTAGTTATTAAATTAAATTCTAATCATTATATTGTTTTTTTGATTAAATATCAGAAACAATATGTTTTAATTAAATTAAAATTTATGTATAAATTTGTAAAAGATTAAATCTTTTACTCATTTAATAAAAAGTAGCACGGACGATATCATGAATGAAAATTGATTTAGCTGTATAATTAACGTTTAATTTCTCCATAACAGTATATTAGAAATTTAAAACGTCAGATTCAAATAATATCTTTTATTTCATTTAAATCAGTACACATGGCATAGGAACCGGTGAATTCTCCATTTTCATTTATTTGTGGTGTAGCCGAAACTAAAACTCCGATTTTGTTCCCATCATTGCATATTAATTGGCAATGATATTTTTGGGATATTCCATTTTTTCTAAGCTCTATGCGTTTTTTCTGTTCATCAAGATATTCTGGAGGTATAAAATCAAGAAAATCTTTATTAAGCATTTCTGAAATTTTATATCCTAACATTTTCCCCATTTTTTTGTTAACAAATATCGTATTGAAGTTTTCATCAAGTGACCATATACCTTCATTAGAAGTTTCTATTATATTCCTATATTTTTCTTCGCTGGATTTCAACTGATCTGAAATTTTCTTTTCTCGAGTCACGTCACGAGCCAGTCCTTCATAATATATTATTTCTTTTTTTTCATTACGAATAGCTTTCTCTGTGACTGACATCCAGGCCTTTTTCCCATTTTTAAGAAATACTTGGACATGATAATCTTTAACAATATCTTCTTTTTCTAGACGCTTTTTAAGATTTTTTCGATCATTGGGATTAACATAAAATTTAATTATATCTTTTACTTTGGATATCATGGCTTCTGGAGATTCAAAACCAGCCATACGGGCTAGTGCAGGATTTACATGAATATATTTTCCCTGAGCAGTGCTTTGATATATTCCTTCTTCGGAGTTCTCAAAGATGTTTCTATATCTCATTTCAATCTCTTTCAGTTTTTTAATTGCTAAATCCTTTTTTCCCGAATATCAAAAGATTCAAGATAATATGAAATGTCTTCAGCCAGTTCCAGGAGTAAATCTACTTCTTCTTCATCATAGGCTTCTATTTCAGAAGAATAAATATTTAAAGATCCAACGGTTTCTTTTCCAATAAAAAGAGGAAGTGCAATAACTGACTTATAATTTCTTTCCTGAGCTTTTTCTTGCCATGGTTCAAAATAAGGATCTTCAATTATATTTCGTGAAATTGATACTTCTGAATTTTTGATGGACTTTCCTACAGGCCCTTCACCATACTTGTTATTTCCCCACCTTATTTTTATTGATTCAACATAACTTTCATCAAAACCGTAATGTGCAACAGGCAGAACTGTTTTAAATTCATCATTTTCAGCCATACCTACCCATGCAAGTTTGTATCCTCCTTCTTCTACAATTAGGCGACATATGTTATTCAAAAGTTCATCTTTGTCTTTTATTCGCACTATACTTTGGTTACAGTCACTAATCATTCGTAGTGCACGATTGACTTTTTTCAGTTTTTTATCTACACTATGTTTATAAAAAGCAGACTCAACAGCGAAAAAAAGTTCTTTCTCATCAATAGGTTTTATAAGATATCCATAAGGCTCAGTATATTTGGCCAGGGCCATGATTTTTTCTTCAGAATGAGCAGTTAAATAAATAATGGGAATGTCATGATTCTTTTTAATTTCGGTTACGGTTTCAATACCGTCAATTTCTCCTTTTAAAACTATATCCATCAAAATAAGGTCCGGATTTGTTTCATTCACTAGTTGAATTGCATCAGCACCACTATGGGCGACTTTTGGCACAATATGTCCCCAGTGCTCTAGCTTTCTTTTAATATCCAGCGCTGTAATAGCTTCATCTTCTACGATAACGATGTCTAGTGAAGTCTCATGCATTGCATTAGTATTTGTAAAATTTTATTAAAGTCTTTTTGGATAAACCTTAAATAGGATAGAAAAACTGACTTTATTTATTTCATGATAGGAGATTAAAGATGAAAAACGTTCAGGAACATTTTGATAGTGAAGCTAAATATTATGACAACTTAATTTTAACTTTAATTCCTTACTATAATCAAATGACTGATGTACTGGTGGATGGACTGCCTTTTAATGAGAAAGAAGAGTTAAATATTATTGATTTAGGATGTGGCACGGGTAATATTTCCAAAAAAATAAAAAACAGATTTCCAGCAGCCCATATAACTTGTGTGGATATATCTAAGAACATGATTGACATAGCTCAAAATAAGCTCTCAAATTACTCGAATATCACTTATAAATTGGCTGATTTTCAGGATATTTCTTTAAATGGAGTTTATGATGCTGTTGTTTCATCTTTGGCCATGCATCATCTAGAAACAGACTCAGATAAGAAAAAGTTGTATGAGAAAATTTTTAATTCGCTCTCAGATGGTGGGGTGTTTTACAATGCGGACGTTGTTTTAGGCTCTTCAGACTATTTACAGGATATTTATATTCAAAAATGGAAAGAATTCATGGCCAAAAACCATTCTCATGAAGATATTGAAAATAAGTGGATGCCCACACATAGGGCAGAAGATAATCCTTCTAAAATGAGCGACCATATCAAATGGTTAGATGAAGTTGGCTTTAAGCAGGTAGATGTGCTATGGAAGTATTATAATTATGGGGTCTACGGTGGAGTAAAATAGTTAAAAATAATATGCTTATTTTGATTTATTTTAAATTAAAATATTAATTTATTAATTAAATTTTAAAATTCAAAAATAATGCTTAAATAAAATATTTTTTATTAATTTTATTTTTTTGAAATTAAAATGAAGAATATTTAATGAATAATTCCTAAAATATCTGTTCAATCATCCATTCTGGTTTAAATTCCATTAAATCTTCGTATCCTTGGCCCATACCTAAAAATAATATTGGTTTACTTATCACATAACCAATAGATAGGGCCGCACCGCCTTTAGCATCTGCATCGGCCTTGGTGAGGATAATTCCATCTAAACCAACAGATTCATTGAATTTCATGGCCTGTTCAACGGCATCATTTCCAGTAAGGGAATCACCTACAAATACAATCATGTCTGGACTTATAACTCTCTTGATTTTGGCCATTTCATCCATGAGATTGATATTGGTCTGCATTCGCCCAGCAGTATCTACCAAAACTATTTCTTTACCTTGTGCTTTGGCATGGGAAACTGCATCAAAGGCCACGGCAGCAGGATCTGCCCCTTTCTTGTGCTTGATGATTTTAACACCAATGGCTTCAGCATGATGGGTTATTTGTTCAATAGCTCCTGCTCTGAAGGTATCAGATGCTGCAATAACTGGAGTATATCCTTTATTTATAAAATAAGTAGAAATTTTGGCAATAGTAGTGGTTTTTCCAGTACCATTTATGCCTACAAACATAATTATTAAAGGTTCGTTTTTGGCTTTTTTTTCAGCAAGTAAAGTATCTATGCTCTTACTTTCCACATCTAAAATGCTAGAAACCGCCTTTTTAAGGGCCTGGAGAGTGTATTCAGAAACATCGCTGCTTCTTTTTATTTTTCTACCCACCAGATCCTCTTTAACAGAACTAATAATTTTTTCGGCCACTTCTAAGGCCACATCACTCTCTAAAAGAGACATTTCAAGTTCCCATAAAAGTTCATCCAGATCCTTCTCGGAAATAGTTTTTTCCCGAATAAAAGAAAAAATACCTGATTTGGGTTCATTCTCAGATTCATCAGATTCTTTTTCTTCTTTCTCAGAAACAGACTTTTTTTCTTCACCTTCTACTTTAGGTGTTTTTGGATCTTCAGAATCTTCTTCAGGTTTATATTCCGAAGATTTTCTTTTTAATCTAGAAAAAAAGGATTTTTTAGAATCAGAATCTTTAGCTTCAGAAATTTCATCATCTTTAATATCTTCTGGAATGCTTTCTGCGGTTTCACTTAGTTCTACTAATGATTCATCTGGTTTAGTAGATACGGGTGATGATTTTACATCATCAACTTTTTCAGGTGAAGATTCCGCTTTATTTTTGACTGAAGTTTCAATTTCAGCCTTTTTAGCTTCCTCTTCAGCTTCCTGAGAAACTTGTTCAGTAAGCTTACCTATGGTTCCATTGAATTTCTTTTTTAGAGAATCAAACAATTATTGCCCACTTCCCCTAACTTTTTGGAGGAGCTCCTCAGCTTGAGGAGATAGTTTAACAATTATATCAGTTAATTGTTGTAAATTTTGAGCCATTTTTTCCATGGTTTTTTGCAGCTCTTCTTTCTGGGTGGAAACAGTTTCCTGGGCATCATCCATTTTTTTACTTATAGCCACACCAGCACCGACGCTCATAATTACTTCTTCGGTGTTTTTGATATCTGCAGCGAGGAAAGAACCTGCACCCACCGGTACTAAAGTTTCCAGATCTTTTCCATTTTTAATGGTTTCTAATGTATTTTCCAGGATTTCTAATTCGCCAAGGGACGCTCTTAATGCTTCCATTTGTTGTTGAATTAGGTCCGCCTGGTTTTGATACAGGTTTATTTGGTTTACTAATTCCTCTAATCTCTGCTGGTCTTCCATGGGATCACCTTAAAAGGGCTTTAACCACTGGGTCTTGTACATCTTCTGCAGAGATTTCCTCAATTTTTTCGATTTTTACTTGATATCTACCGATGTGATGTTTGCTTCCGAATTCGGAATAAAGTCTTTCGTAGATGTCTTCTTCTTTTAAAGCTTTTAACTCTTTTGTGAAGGGTTTTAAGTTTTCACCCATTACAAATTTACCTTGAATTCTAAATATCTTTGTTTTCATAAGTATCCCTCGAGAAAACCTAATGCTTCCTCTATTCTTGCCATTTCGGGCCCGGTAGTTATTTCTCCCACCAGAACTCCATTAGAATTAGCTGTGGAACATGCTCCCACTAAACCTACTCCTCTGTTAACAGTTCCTACATCTGCAGAAACTTTTAAAACATCTTCAACAAGTTTTAATTCAGATTTACTAGTTTGTGGATGTAGCAAAGCTCCTTTATTGGTGGCTGTAGCCACTGAACCTAGAATATTAAATCCGGCCAGGGTAGCTCTTTGGGCATCAACCCCTAATACTCTGCTGATAATTTCTATAGATTTATCTGAGAGGTCAGGGCTAACTAATGCGCCGTTATCATTGGCTAAAATGATATTACCTACTGCAGTATGCCTGTCAGGTACTTTTTCAACTGTAAGTCCTGCATTTCGCATAGTTTCTATTTCTTTATCCATAGTGTGTTTGGAAACCAAAAAACCATTAGAATTACCTACGGCCAAGGCACCAGCTAGGCTGCTGCCACTAATAGGGGTTCTTAAAATTTCTATTTCTAGGGCTTCTTTTATAGCTTCTTCCATAACATCAGGAAGGTTCAGGGGAACCAGGGCCACACTATCAGTAATAGAAATGTAAACTCCCAGATTTGGATTTCCGCTGAGGTTGATTCTCCGTATCATGATTCACCAATTAAAATTGTGATTTAACTGATTATTCAGCTAAAGTCACGGCTACACTGCCATCTTCTTCTTTGACAGCTTTTACTTTTATTTTTGGGGGAATTTTTTGAATTCCTCTTTCCCAGATTTTTTCATTGATAGAAGCGTCTATTTTTATTTCTTCTGCTTTCATATGTTTTTGTAAGAATGCTCTAACAACTCTCACAGCTTTGGGAGCCCTGATAGTCCTTGGTGCATCTTTAACTTTTCTGAG
>DAWK01000090.1 GCA_002509745.1 Methanobacteriaceae archaeon UBA349
ATGTGGAATGTGTATGAACTGCGGAGGAAAAGTCTACAAATGGTCTAAGGATGGTCCTGTGGTGGATAAGCCTTACAACTGTGTTGTAGGGTGCACCACCTGTGCAACTCTCTGCCAGGGAAATGCAATTTCATTCCCAGACAAAAAAGCACTTCGCGAACTATACCAAAAAGAGAAAATCTGGACAAAAGTCAAAAAAGAACTCAAAGAAGAGGGTCGTCTGGAACAGAATGAAACCATTAAAGATAATGAAAGTAGTTGTTGCGAAACTAAAGCACCAGTCCAAGCGATAGAAAATCAGGGATGTTGCGGAGGCACTGCAGAACCTACTGTCAAATCACCTGAAAATACTCCTGAAGAAGGAGAAAGTAGCGGATGTGGATGTGGATGTGGTGCAGATTACCCAGATGAATTTGTAAAAAACAATCCAGAACATCCAAAAACCATAGCTGACGATGAGTTCATCCAAAAACTCGAAGAATACTCCCACTCCATTGGCATCAAAAGTATAGGGTACACCAATGTTTCCCCAGAATTAATNNTGTTTCCAAATGCAATTGTTTTAACCATGGAAATGGATGAAAAACTAATTAATGCAGATCCAGGTATTGAATCACAGGCATTGAATGATGCGCATTATGAAAAGCTGGGTAATATGACCTACCAAATAGCTGACTATCTCAGAGAAAATGGTTTTGCAGCCGAGGCAGCTCACCCTTACGGAAATGTGGTAAAATTCACACCACTTGCACAAGAAACAGGTGTGGGATGGATAGGAGAAAGTGGACTTCTAATAACTCCAGCATCCGGCCCAAGACAAAAAATTTCAGCCATATTCACCAGCATTGAAAATCTACCAATCAAAGCAGATAATGAACACGCCTGGATAACAGAATACTGCAAAAGATGCGGTAAATGTATCAAAGCCTGCCCTGAAAAAGCACTTATAGAAAAAGAGACATGTTGTGGTGGAAACGAAATCGAATTCGTGGAATCACTTTGTATTGGTTGTAGTGAGGGCTGTACTTACTGTATAGAGGACTGTCCATTTTATGAAAAAGGATATGCTCATATTAAAAACAAATTTGACAAAATGAATGCTAAATTAGCAGAAAGAAATATAACTTCTTAAATGCAATCTTTTGAATCATTTATGGGATCCATTAAAAACATAGCGAGATTATTTGAGGTGATTATGCATGAAAATAGAAGTATACGGAACTGGATGCGGAAATTGTAAAACTTTAGAAAGTAACGCAGAAAAAGCAATAAAAGAATCAGAAGTAGACGCGGAAATCATTAAAATCCAGGAGATGGATAAGATATTTGAGGCAGGGATCACCAGCACCCCAGGATTAGGAATAGATGGGGAAATAAAATCCATGGGACGTATTCCCTCAGTAGATGAGATTAAAAAATGGATAGAATCAAAAAAATAAAATAATTCTTTGATTTACATTTTTTTATGGAGGTTACTTTAATGAAAAGTATGGGCTTTATTGGCGGAGGAAGAGTAACTAAAATACTACTAAATGGTTTTAAAAAGGCAGGAATTGAATTAGATGATGTAGTGGTGTATGATACAAGTTCAAGTACTATTAAAGAACTTAAAAATGAATTTTCTGAAATTAAATCCGTTTCAAATGATAATAAGCTTGCTGCTTCACAAGATATGGTTTTCTTAGCTGTTCATCCACCGGCCATGAGTGGCGTGTTAGATGAAATAAAATCCTATTTGAATCCAAATTCCATTGTGGTTTCCCTGGCACCGAAACCCAAAATCGAAGACATTTCCAGTTTGCTGGGTGGATTTTATCGTATAGTACGTATAATACCCAACGCACCATCCATCATCAATCAGGGCTACAATCCAATCAGTTTTGCTCCAGAGATAACTGATTCTCTGAAAAAAGAGATCATGGCATTATTCAGTGTTTTGGGAGAAACTCCTGAGGTGGATGAGGATAAACTGGAAGCTTATGCTGTTTTAATCGCAATGGGACCTACCTATTTCTGGTTCCAGTTTAATGAGTTATTCAAATTAGGACGTTCCTTTGGACTGGAAGATAACGAGATAAAGGATAGCCTGCAGAAAATGGTCACTGGTGCAGCCCAAACTTTCTATCAGTCCAGTCTAACCCCAGAAGAAGTCATGGACCTCGTTCCAGTTAAGCCCATGGGAGATGAGGAGGAAAATATAAAAACAGCATATCAATCTAGGTTGACATCAATCTTCCAACAGTTGAAAAAGTGAATAAAAATACAAATCTTATTTCAAAAATAAATGATGGGGAGATATTAATGGAGTACGTTGTAGAAGTTCAGAAACTAGCCAAGGGCTACAATGGAATTAAGGCCGTTGATGATGTGGACTTTAAGGTTAAAAATGGCGAAATATTTGGTTTTTTAGGGCCTAATGGGGCTGGAAAAACCACCACCGTCAGAATGTTAACGGGTATAATCAAACCCGATAGTGGGAAAGCTTATATTTTGGGATATGACATTCAAAAAGAACCTTTAAAGGCCAAAGAACATCTGGGTGTGGTCCCCGAAACTTCCAACGCCTACATAGACCTATCCGCATGGCAAAATCTGATCTTAACAGCTGATCTATACGGAGTGCCTAAAAAGGACGCTGAAATAAGATCCGATGACCTTTTAAAGGAATTTGACCTTTATGAACGAAAATATGATAAGGTTAAAGGATTTTCCAAAGGTATGAAGCAGCGTTTGATCCTGGCTATGGCCCTAATTAATGACCCACAACTTTTATTTTTAGATGAACCTACCAGTGGGCTGGATGTTCAGAGTAGCATTTTAATCCGAAATATGTTGTTGCAGCTCCGTGAGAAAGGTAAAACCATCTTACTCACCACCCACAACCTGGAAGAAGCCAATAAGTTATGTGAAAGGATAGCTATCATCAACAAAGGCAAAATTACTGCCATAGACACTCCTGAAAATCTTAAAAAAATGATAAAAAAGTTGAACGCCATAGAGGTAACCTTCGATGTCCCAGTATCTGTTCAGGATTTATCAGACCTCCCTGAAATACAGGAAATCCGTAAAACTGGTGATAAATTCATTTTAAACACAAATAATGTCAATAACCTCATTTCTGAAGTTACAGAATATGCAAAATCTAAAGATATCAAGATAATGGTTCTGAACACCTTGACCCCGTCACTGGAAGAAGTTTTTTTAGAACTTACTCGGAGGAGGTAATAGATGTTAAATCTTTATTTCAGTCAGTTCAAACGTTCCCTTGCCATTATGAAAAAGGACATCTTGATCTACTATTTTAAAGGACCAGTAATCATATTTGGGATATTGATACCATTATTCCTGTTTCTGGCATTTTTAACCGGTAGTAAGAATTTATCCACAGATTTTCTAATATCCGGGCTAATTGGGATGACCATGCTCTTCACTGCCACTTCTGTATCTCCAGTTATAACACCTTGGGAATCACAGATGAATACTCTAGAAAGACTGATGACATACCCCATATCCATTTACACCCTCATACTCGGCGATATTCTGGCTTCAGTCATCTTCGGAACATTAATCACCCTGGTGCCTGTGATCATAGGATTAGTCATTGGAGTAAATATAATACATCCCATTATCCTCATCGCAGGAATTGTTTTGGCTTCAATTTGTTTCTCAGCCTTGGGACTCTTACTTGCCACACCCCCCACTAATGCTCCATCCAACGTCATGATGATTTCATCCCTGGTTAAATTTCCACTGGTATTCATAAGTGGAATTTTTATTCCCCTAGAAAGCATGCCATTCTGGGGCAAAGCCATTGCATCGTTTTCACCTCTCACCTACTTCACAGATTTAACGCGTTATTCTCTAGGAAATGGTAGTTATTACTCCATACTAATTGATTTCGCAGCTATTGTGTTGTTCACAATTATATTCTTTGTACTGGCAGTTAAAATCCATAAAAAAACATTACCTATGCGAATTTAGGCCAAACATTCCGATTTAAATGATATGCTGAAGATGATAAAAGATTATATGCAAAGAATAAGGAATCAAATTAAAAAAATTTTAAAAAAAAGTTAAGAGGTAAAATATGGTCCCTGATATTCTACAGGAAAGTGTTAATTATCTTACTTACGTTCTGATGGGTTTAGATCCGGCATCAGCGTTAGGAAGTGCAGTAAATTTTTTCATATATGACACTATCAAAATCTTAATCCTATTAATTATAATAATATTTGCCATAGCTTTCTTCAGAAGCTATATATCTCCCCTTAAAGTTAGGAAAGCTTTAGGTAAACGAAATGAGTATTTAGGAAATGTTGTAGCAGCATTAATAGGCATAATTACTCCTTTTTGTTCCTGCTCAGCTGTCCCGCTTTTTATTGGATTCGTTGAATCAGGAGTGCCCTTAGGTGTAACCTTTTCATTTTTAATAGCATCACCTATGATTAATGAGATCGCTATTATCCTTCTTTGGGGTATGTTGGGATGGCAAGTAACAGCTTTATACATCATATCAGGGCTTATTATTGCTATCATTTCTGGTATAATTATTGGAAGGCTTAAACTGGAAGGTGAAGTGGAAAGCTACGTTTATGAAATGATTGAAAAAATAAAAGAGGCAGAAAAATCAGGCATAGCTTTAGAAGAAGAAAAGCAAACCTTAAAAGAACGCGCCCTATCTTCAAGAGATTATACTTTTGATCTATTGAAAAAAATAGGACCCTATGTGGTAATAGCTATTGGAATAGGTGCAATTATTCACGGTTATGCTCCTGCAGATTTCCTCCTCACATATGCCGGACCAAATAATCCTTTAGCAGTACCTATAGCCGTATTAATTGGAGTGCCTTTATATTCTAATGCTGCGGGAATTATTCCTTTAGTCGCGGTCTTTATAGAAAAAGGTATACCAATTGGAACCGCTTTAGCTTTTATGATGGCCGTTACCGCACTATCATTACCCGAGATGATTATACTTAGAAAAGTTTTGAAACCTAAACTTCTGGTTATATTTATAGGCATACTAGTGGTTTCCATAACTGCTATAGGTTACTTATTCAATGCAATAATATACTAAGATTATTTAAGTATCATCTATTTTTTTCTTTTTTTAGTATAATTATTAAAATAGAAAGTAAAAAAATTAAAAATATTATTTTAAAAAATAAATAATGAATAATACTTTATTAGAATTCGATTATTTCATTTTCATAAGTCCATTTTCCAAACGACCCTTCCATAATTCATGGCTTCTTCAAAGGCATCATTGGTCATTGTAAGGACCATCAGTAACAACTACAACTTTTAACATTTCATTCACCTCTAAATGTTTCCATTATCCATTCTTTAATTTCATCTCTAATTCTTCTGAAAGCATTAGTTTTCTCATGGTCACTACCATCTACGGTGGTGGGGTCTTCAAATGATTCATGGAGATAGTTTTTTCCTCCCGGGAAAAAGGGACATACCTCACCTTCTCACCACATACAGTAACCACATAATCATTTCAAAGCCCTCAAACTCCTTGAGACTTTTTGAACGATTACGGGATTATATCAACATTCACTTCTTCTAAGACTTTCACTGCATAGGGATTTACAGTACTAGGATTACTTCCTGGGCTGTAAACATCATAATATTTTATATACAATGATTTTAGAAGTCTTTTTGCCATTTGGGATCTTTCAGAATTGTGGTTGCAAATGAATAGAACCGAATTTTTAGATTTATGTATGTCATCTTCAAATATCAATAAATAAAACATCCATATATTTAAATATATCATGAGTATAAAGAAAACTCATGAAATCATGCGAAATTGGTGGGGGAGACAAGCCCAGCGAAGAACAAATTAATCGGCTGAAAAAGATAACATCCCAAATTCCGGCTGATGAGTTATTATATGAAAATGCAAATGTCATAAAGGCCCTTGCAGATCCAACCCGACTAAAAATACTCCACTTATTAAAACATGGCGAATTATGTGTTTGTGAAATTATCACTGCAATGGAAAAACCACAACCAACCATATCCCACCATTTAAACATCTTAAAAAGAGCAGGATTCTTAAAATGGCGTAAAGAAGGAGTTTGGATACATTATAGCCTTTCTAATCCAAAAATTATAGAAATTTTAGATAACTTGACTAAATAAATTATTAAAACTAAATNNTATTAAAACTAAATAAATTATTAAATGGAGATAAGTAATAAGTCCTTTAATAGAGGTTTCCTATCTTAATAAGTCTGGTTAATGTTGTTTCAATCTTCCAAAAACGTTATTTTAAGAAAAATAGACAAAGCACTTATAAATTAATTGACTACATTATCTTCCATAACAATCGCATTAGAAAGAATAATTGAAAATCATTGATGGAAACAACATGCATATCGGATTCATATTAACCAAAAGCCCCTCAGAGCAGGGATTTATGACATTTATTGATTTTTCAAAATTATATATTAATAATGATCAAATTTCCATTTATCTTGTGGGAAACGGAGTTTACTGTGCCCGGAAAAGTTATTCTAATCCTGATTTAGAAATGCTCTTTAAAAGTTCAAAGGTTCATGTGTCGAGTAATGACCTTAAAACAAGGGGAATTGAAGATGAACAGATAAAAGAGGACTTTGTTGTGTTTTCTCAGTATGATAATATGATAAAAGATGTTATGGAGAATTTTAATCAAGTTGTTAGCTTTTAAATTTAAAGAGTTAGATGATGAGAATGATGAGCAAACCCCATGAAGATTTATCCAATAAAAAATTCCTAGTAATTGTGCTAGTGGATGGTCCTTACATCTCACAATATGCTGATATTGGATATAATATGGCTCAAACGGCTCTAGGCTTAGGATATGGAGTTAAAATATTCTTATACATGGATGGTGTACACATATTCCGAAAAGATCAGAACCCTCGTGTCCTTCCAAATATTTCCCAGAATTTTGAAGAATTAATAGAAAATGGTTGTGAAATTAAAGCTTGTATAAGATGTGCGGATGCAAGAGGATACCTGGACAAATCACATTATTTAGACGGGGTTGAAATAACAAGCGTATATGATCTTGCAGAATGGATGGATGAAAATAGTAAAGTTGTAATGTTGGGCAGTTAACATGACCTCTTCATTAGTTATTATAGATAAAGCCCCTTATGGCCATGAAAATGCTTTAAGCGGAATTTATATTGCAATAGCAAGTTTAGATAAAGGAATTGATTCAGATGTTCTTTTAATGGGTGATGGTGTTTATGCCGCCCAAAAAAACCAATTCTCAAAACAAACAATTGGTTATCCATCCGTAAGTGAATTAATATATTCCATGTTCCCTAATGGAACTTTATTTGTTCATTTAGACTCTTTAATTCAAACAGGAATGGTATATGATGATTTGGTAGAAATTGCTGAACTCATTGATGGTAAAACTCTTTACGAACTTTCAAAATCAAAAAAACATATAATAAAAATTTAAGAGGCAGTTAAAATGGAAATGAAAGAGTTAAAATATGATATTTTCGAAGATGGTGCACTAGTAAAAAGTGTTTCTATCACTAAGATAATGCCTTGCATGGCAGAAGAAGGTAGGGTTAAGCTGGCAATGCAACTTGATTCAACATTAGGTACTGTAATGCCCCTACTTATGGCTAAATTCCCCCCAGGAAATGTAAATTACATTAAAAATAAAAAAATCCTAACACTAAATACACATAAACGGGTGATAACATTTTTTCCCTCAGGAAAGATCATGATGATGAACACCGTAGACCCTGAAGAAGGAATTGAAATAATTACAGAGTTTATGGAAAAAATAAATCAATGTTACCTGGAAAGTGAGAACGGAGATGCTGGTGAAGATCTATCGGGAAAATTATCAAAAATAGGACCATTAAACCTTTATAACTGCCTACCTCAGACCAACTGCGAAGAATGTGGAACCGCTACCTGTATGGCATTTTCAATGAAGCTACTCTCTGGAGACAGCACCTTAGATCAGTGCAAACCTCTCCTCAATGCTGAGAACCAGGACAAACTGAATTCTTTGAAAGTGCTCCTAGGAGATCAACTTATGAAAACCCTGGGATGGAAAGGAAGCTAGTAAATATTTAAGACTTATTTTTTTTAGTAGATATTATATAATTCCTGATAATTTTTTAAAAAAGGTTCCTAGTTATGCTCAAGAAGATTTTCAAAACAAATAAATATGCTATTAAATTTAGTAAACATTTAAAGTAATGCTGGTTTTATTTAAAATAATATATTAATTAAAATTCTATATAATTTAAAAAAAATAACTAAATGGAATATTAGTCTTTAAACTAATAATAATCTTCTTCATCAGACTCTATTAATTTCCTAACATCTTTTTCAATGCTGGTCAGGGCCTTATCAATTAAGCTCTGGCCTAAAACTGGATCTAAACATATTCCCTCTTTTTCTAATAGCTGAGCACCTTTTTCAATGCCTTTATCTTTGGCTCGGGCCTCAGTAAATCCTACCATGCCCACTTCACCGTATTCATTAATATTGCAATGCTCTTTCAGTTTTCTCTCATCAACCAGACCTAAAATCATTCCCATGGAAAGTTCACCTGAACCGGCATGAGGCCCTTCAATTTCCACGATTTTATTATTAAAAACTATTTTAAGATCCAGTTCTTCTTCTAAATCTTTTAAATAATCTTTAACTGGAACATTTCCACCGTGTCCATTCACAATAACTATTTTTTCTAGTTGTAAGCATTTTTTAGCAGATTTAAGGGTAGGTTTTAATCGTTGTTCTACCAATTCCTCTACTGAAATGTGTATGCCGTGTTTTATATAAGGAAATTCAGTGGCGGCATATAAAACACCTAAAAACTTGGCACCTGTTTGAAATGAGGCCTCTAGTGCCATATATGATGCAATTTTAGCATCAGTATCAATAGGTAGGGCGGCCCCATGATTTTCCAGATGTGAACCAAGGGCCAATATCCCAATTTGATGCACTTCTGGTGAAATTACATTTCCAGATTCATAACGAAGTTGTACCATTAAAACACCATTAAAATATGTTTATTTTTAATTTATATGGTTTAAATACAAGTTATATCCCATATTCATTTATATCATATATTAAATTTCTAAATCCCAGATAGGATCTCCAATAAAATGAATGGTTGTTACAGCCTTTCCTTTATTATTTTCCACCATTTCTGACCCACTTATTAATGATATGCCCACTGCCAGTGGTTTTCGATGAGTTTCATCAATCACTACTACCACATCGCCTTCTATTAGGTCGGGATCTGCATCAACTATACCGGGACTCATTACATCCGCGCCATTGGCCATGAACCTTACGGCCCCCATATCTACCACGACGTATTTTGATTTCAGGTCCATGGTAAGTGCGGCCTTTAATGTGGGGAATGGCTTATTATCCACTAACATAACTTGTGGCTGACCATCAACCAAAACAATAGGATATGGTTCCGCTTCCAACATTTCTATTTTAGCTTTTGAAGGGATAAGGAATGAGTAATCTCCTAATTCTTCGGTTATCTTTTTCAATTTCTTTTTCTGAAGATGGTATCTTTTTCTAATCTTCAATTAAAACACCTGATATAATATATTTAAATTTCAATGGATTACTATGAACTGATTTTGTTCATTTTACTTATAATTTGTTTAAAACTCTAAAATTATATATTATTTTGTTTTTTCTTGTTTATTAATCATTTCTTAAAATATAATTAGATTTTGCAAGGTTAAAATTCAAAATATTAGGGGGAATTTGGATGAAATCAATTTTATTAAATTACCTTATTTTTTTTATTAGATCTATGATTTATGGAGATAACTTTATGTCTGAAAGACTATAATTTATTTAATACAATTAAGTGAATTAATGTATTAATTATAATTGGATTGTCAAAAAATATAACTATATTTAATGCTATGACTGAATTAAGCTAATTATATTCACCATATCTATAATTGAGTATCAATGGGGGAATTAAATTAAAAAGCAACCAAGACTTTAAAGAAGAAATATTCTACAAATCTCCTATTGGGATTCTTTTTTATGATACTGATGGTAAATTAACTGAGGTTAATCAATCTGCTCTGGAAATTGTGGAAAATTCATCATTAGATATTTCTAAAGAGCTTAATTTGTTTGATAATCCATTTATTGCTTCCCATAAGGAAAAATTTCTTAAAGAGGAGATTATTAAATTTCAAACTCCTCTAGATTCCAGTAATCATGAAAAAATAGGTTGGTTCACCCCTACATTTCAGGGAAATGTTTTTGTGGATTGGACTATTTCCTGTATTGATTCTGGATTTTTAGCACAAATTCAAGATATAACTGAACGTAAAAAGGTTGAAGAATCCATTAAAAATAGTGAAGAGAAATATCGCAGTTTGTTTGATGATGACTTAACTGGAGACTTTATTGCTACACCAGAAGGTAAAATAATTGAATGTAATCCTGCTTTTGTAGACATATATGGCTTTTATACTCATGATAATGCTCTCCAATCACATATCTCAAAATTTAATTCAACTGACTGGATTAATATTATCCATAGATTAAAAATTGAGGGTAAAATTAAGGGTTATCAAAGTTGGCAAAAAAGACAGGATGGCCAGGAAATCCATGTTATTGCTAATGTGGTTGGCATTTTTAATGAATCAGACGAGCTTATTCAGGTTAAAGGCTATATATTCGATGATACTGAGCGTAAAAAAACAGAAGAGTCCCTTAAAAAAAGTGAAGAAAAATATCACCGTCTTTTTGATGAAGATTTAACTGGAGATTTCATTGCCACCTTGAAAGGTGAAATTATTGAATGTAATCCGGCATTTGCAGAGATATATGGGGTTAATAATTTTGAAAGTTCACCTAATTTAAATATTTCTCAATTTAACTCATTTGACTGGCCATATATAATTACTCGTTTGAAGAAGGAGCGTAAAATTAAGGGTTATCAGAGTTGGCAAAGACGGGCTGATGGTCGCAGAATCCATGTTATTGCCAATGTAGTTGGCATTTTTAATGACGTTAATGAACTTACACAGATTAAAGGCTATGTTTTTGATGATACTGATCGGAAAAATGCTGAAGAAGAACTTATTTTAAGTAAAAGTCAAATGAAAGATATTTTAGATAGTATTCAAGATGGTTTTTCGGTTTTGAGTAGATTATGGATATTCACCTATGTAAATGCAAATGCGGGTGAATATTTTGGTATGGAACCTGATGAACTAATTGGTCAAAATATTTGGGAATTATTTCCCGAGCTTTTAGGCACATCTTATGAAAAAGTATTCCGCTCGGCAATGGAAACTAAGAAGACAAAACACTTTGAAGTTCTAGGTATTACCTATTCGGATCGTTGGTTTGAGTTCACGGTTTATCCATCAGCAGATGGTATTTCTATTTACTGGAGAGATATCACTATACGCAAATAAAATAAGAGTTATGGCTTATTGAATTATTTATAACAGATTATGTATTCTTAAGTGGTGGAAAGATTAGTAAAAAAAATTATATAATAATTCTAGAATAAAGCATTTAATAAACCATATTTAAATAAAATCATTTTATTTAAATTTAATTAATAACATTAATTATGTATATAAAAATGGGTTTATGCAGTTTTAGGATTTTAAGTATTCAATAAATCGTAGGTGTATTGAGATTTGTCTTCTGGGTATTTAGGAGATTTATAGTAATATTTATTAGAATATTTAGTTAGGATAATATTTATTTAGGAAGTGAACATTTCTTCAACTTTTTTTATGGCCTTTGTTTTTACCAGAATCGATATTTTACAACCTTCTTTTAAAGTGGTCTTTTTATCAGGAATTATGATGTCGTCCTTTTCATGCAAGGCACTTATAATAAAATTTTTTGTAGGACTTACATCGCTGACTTTTTTATTAAACATTTTTTTATTGGTTACCGTAATATCTAATAATTCAGCGTTTCCCTTACCTATAATCACTAAGTCTGCTATTTTAGGCCTAATTATAAGTCTTTCGAGATAACTTGCTGCAGTAAGTTCTGGATTAACTACAAAGTCAATACCTACCTTTTTGAAAGCTTCTTTGTGACTTGGTTCACTTACTCGAGCAATAACCTTGGGAACATCATAATTCTTAACCAGTATACATGCCAGGAGGTTGGCTTCATCGTTCCCGGTAGCAGCAACAAAAACATCAGCATTTTTTATATTTACTTCTTCAAGAATTTTAGTTTCGGTCCCATTTCCACAAATAACCAGTGCATCTAATTTATTCACTACACTATGGGATAAGTTTTCATCTTTTTCAATAATAGTTACATCCTGATCATCA
>DAWK01000063.1:0-21960 GCA_002509745.1 Methanobacteriaceae archaeon UBA349
CCAATGATGAAGTGGCCTATGAGATTTCCACTTATTTGGGACTGGAAGACGATGAGATAAAGCTTTTCCGTAGTAAAAAGATTCCTAAAAAAATTGCTAAAAAAGTAAATGCTGAGAAGTTAGCTAAGAAAAAGGCTGAAGATCAGGTCCCAGATATATCTGAAGGAGGAGAATCTTCTCTCTTTTCAAGTATTTCACCACCAGCTAAAGCGGAATATTCCTCTAAAAAAGTTGATATTGATAAAATAAAGTCTGAAAAGAAGGTAGTTTCTAAAGATGAAAGCAAGGCTAAAAAACAAGCCAAAAATGATTCAGAAAAAGATAAAAAATCTTCTAAATCCAAGGCTAAAAAGGTAAATAATAATGAAGAAGAAGAAGATAAAAATGCCAAAGAAGAGGATAAAGGAAAGCAAACTTCTCTTTTCAATTTTTAATCTTTTTTTTTATTTAAATAGATTTTAATTTTTTAAAAAAAATTCTAAAAAAATATTATAATTCCAAGTGAATTATAAATATATTTTCAATCTATATTTATTTCTAAAAAAATTTAAAAAATAGAATAATTAGATTTATTGAAAAAATAAATAATTAATTTATATTAATTTCCAATAAGTCTTAAACCAGTTATGGCAGCAGCATTAATATCTAATGCTCTTAAATCATCTGTAGAGAATTTTCTTATATCATCGTGACCAGTTAGCTGGGCTAACATCTTGGTTTCTTCAGTCATGGATTTAATATAATTAGCAACTCTCATAGCAGATAAATCTAAATCCATTCTTTCTCTCAGGATTGGGTCCTGGGTAGCCACTCCTACGGGACATTTACCAGTGTAACACATACGACACGCACGACATCCCATGGCAATCATGGCTCCGGTTCCAATATAAGCTGCATCAGCACCCATAGCCATTGCCTTGGCCACATCTGCACCGCTACGAATACCACCAGTAATAATGAGATCTACTTCGTCTTTTAAACCGATTTCTTTTAGGCCATTCACCGCCTGTACCAGTGAAGCCATGGTAGGAACACCAGTATGTTCTATAACTACTTCGGGAGCAGCACCAGTTCCTCCTTCCATTCCGTCCACGGATATTATGTCTGCACCGGCCTCGGCCGCAATCTTAACATCTTCATCAACTCTACCGGGACCTAATTTAACAATTATAGGAACTCTCCAGTCTGTAACTTCTCTTAATAGTTCAATGTGTTTAGCAAGGTCTCCTTCGCGAGTAGCATCTAAAAACCGGGCAGGGCTCAGAGCATCAGTTCCCAAGGGTATTCCTCTTATTTCAGCCACTTCTTGACTGACCTTTTCTGCTAAAAGATGCCCACCCATTCCAGGCTTAGCACCCTGTCCAATTTTAACTTCAATGGCATCTGAAACATTCAAATAGTCTGAAGAAACACCAAAACGTCCTGAAGAATATTGTACCACTAAATTTTCAGCCATTTCTCTTTCTTCTGGTAGCATTCCACCTTCACCGGTATTGGCACAGGATCCAACCATGGAGCTACCCTTGGCCATGGCCAGTTTACTTTCTTTACTCAGAGCACCAAATGACATACCTGCAATTAAAACAGGAGTTTGTAAAGTTAATGGCTCTTCTGCATACCTGGTACCTAGTACGACCTGGGTGTTGCACGCTTCCCGATACTTGTCAACTGGAGCTATTGATGCCTGGGCAGGTAATATGATGATATCATCAAAGTTAGGGAGTTTCCTTTCGGTACCAAATCCTCTCAAAACATACTTCCCTGCCTTGGAAGTGTATCGGATGTCTGCTATGGTTCTTGGATCCCATATGCTACCGGCACCGGTGGGAATTAAAACTGGACAGGAGGCCAGACAGGAATTACACATAATACATAGGTTTTTATTTATTTCCGGCTGTCCATCAATTACTTTTATGGCATCAGTGGGACATACTATTTCACAAGTACCACAGAAAACACAAAGACCCTGGGTCGCTGCTGAAAGATCGGATGATGTTGAATTTGAATTAAAAGAATTATTTGAGGTAGTGGGACTTAATTCAAAACCTTTTTGTATGCCCGTTGCAAATTCCTTAACATCAACTGCTTCCAAACACCCGCTTTCACACGCACTAACGCAGGCGGGAGTATCATTAGAATCATTAACGCACTGTTGATCGCATTTAAGCATACCACTTTCTGTGTAAGTTATTCCTCCAATAGGACACATTAACATGCATATCTTACAACCAGCACATGATTCCTGATTTAGTTTAACTATACCATTTTCCCGACTAATTGAATCTTTAAAACATCCTCTTGCACAGGCAGGATCCACGCACTGTTGACAAACAATAGCTGAATAACCTTCACTCCTTTTATTTAAAAATAATGCGCTGGCACCATTTACCTTTTCGCACGCTTCTATACAATCTTTACACCCATCACATTTTTTAGGGTCAGTTAATAATATTTGTACCATTTAAATCCCTCTTATCCATAGAACGGTCTTATTTCCTGGTGTTCTATTTTTTTGAAAGTCTCTATTGGTGCTTCAATACCATAATTTTGGAATATGTTTTGAAGCTTTTTTTTATCGGAATTTTCCAGTACGCTGACCTCAGCATTAGTTCCTGTCTGGAAATCGCCACCTACATAAATGGTTCCTCCGATCATCCAGTCCCCAGTATCTTCCCCAGCATCACCAGTTACTATGATTTCACCACTAAGCATATAAAGCCCGGCTAATTTTCCTATGTTTCCGTCTATTACAATAGTGCCTCCTTTATTTAACTGGCCAATAGAATCTCCAGCATTACCCTTCACAACTATGGTTCCATTGTATGTACCAAATCCAACACCATCTTCGGCAGTACCATTGATAATAATTTCGCCACGGGTCATGTTATTGCCTACATAGCGTCCAGTTTTGCCTGAAATTTCTATTCTAGCACCATCATTCAATGCCCCAACAAAATCTCCGAATTCACCTTTTAATTTAAAATTAGATTCTTCTCGTAAACCCACTACAATCGAATCTAGTTTTTGAGAATTTTCAATATAAAAAATCTTTTCATTTTCACTCAATCCTTTTTTAATCTTCTGATTAATCTTTCGAGTTGAAAGATCCGTTCCTGAGATAGTGATGTTTTTTGTCGTCATTTTATAATCCTCATTTAAAGATTAAATTTATTAAAAATATTTTCAGTGCGATTGGATTTAAAGGTACCTTATTTTAGATTTTCATAATAGACAAATCTATATTATAATGAGACAATAATTATTAGTAGAATAGGTGATTAATACTGATTTATTATAGATTATTTAACCTCAGTAACTCCAATGAAAAATAGGGTGCAATTGATACTATGAAAACATTAATAACTAATTTAAGGGGTCGCTGTTTATTTGATGTTTCTATGAAAACCCAAATCGACGGTTTAATATGTATACAGTCGCAAGAGCATAAAGATCAGTGTTTAGACAAGTTTATTAAGGGTGGGACTTTGAGAATTGAAACTCAAGATCCTATCGAAGCTTGCCAAAAAATAACTGATGTGATTAGGGGTGCAAAAAAGCATGGGGAAGTTTTTGTGGCATATGATTCCAATTTTACGGGTTCTTTATTAAGTTTCATTGCGAATAAAGAAGCTGTTGACGCTATATTTATTTGTTTTCAGGATAAATCTTTTCGATTGCCTGTTTTAAAACTTGATTTGTCCAATACTCGATTAAAAATTTTAGAAGTCCTGGATGAGGAGAGTCTAACGGCTATTTCCATTGGTAAAAAAGTAGGTATTTCCCGAGCCATGGTTTACAAGCACTTAAGTGGCCTCATGGAAATGGGATTAATAAAGCAGTCGCAGATGTTTGAAAAATATTCCATAACAAAATCAGGTAAAATGGTCATTATTTGATAATTAAAAAATAATAATGTAAAATAAATAATAAAATGTTAATTAACAAAATAACATATTAGGGGGTTCATTCTACAGGATATTCTACTCTAAGACGATAAGAAGCTTTTTCACTAAGTAAAACGGTACCCGGAACGAAAAAATCCTCAAATTTATCTACTTTTTTCTTTATGCATGGGTTTATATCCATTTTCTTAGAATATGATGCACATTCGTCTTCTTCTAAAATTCCCTTTTTTACTAGTGTAATGTATCTCATTTTTAATGTTTCTTCAGTAATCAGGCCCACATAATCACCATATTTTAATATATTCGAACTTCTATAAATACTATGTGCAGATATTCCTGTAAAACATATAATTATTTATATTATTAATTCCTTATGTATGAACAATGTTCAATCGAAATTCAGAAAAAATTTTTATTATTTAAGCTCCAATAACCCATATTATGTGGTATTGTTTCATTAAATTAGAGTTTTATTGTAATTTAAAAGCTTTAAAGGGATAAATATGAAAAAAATCAATTATTTAAACTCTAAATCTTTCAAACTACAGAATAATATAATAAAATCAGTTTCAGTTTACCTGCAACGTGAAGGATATAGAGTAACTGCCAAACATATCAATCATCCTAATGGATGTCCTAAAAATTTAAATGGGTTTGTCCCGGACATACATGCTATAAAAAACTTTGAAAATATTATTGTTGAAGTCCAGACATCTAAAAAAATGATTTTTCAAAATGAATTGAAAATGAAGAGGTTTAGTTATAGTGGTAATAGATTCTGGCTGGTCGTGCCACCAGAATGCTATGAAATAGCTCAAATGAGAAAAAAAGCATTTAATATTCCTGTGGAAATATATTGTAACGATATGAACCAGAATTTTTCCATAGAATCTGACAGAATCAATTCAAAATAGTATTTTAAACAAAAATAAATTTATTCCTTTTTTTCATTTCACATTTTTTTATCTATTATTTTTAATTTAATTTATCATTCAATATTCAATTTCATAAAAAATAATTATTCCTCAGCAACAAAACGGGCTGACTTCAAGATATTTTCCCTTACCTGGGGGACCACACCTTCCAAATACGTCAAAAAATCGTGGGCCAATTCATTTAATTCATTTTCTGAACAATTTTGTTGGTCTAACCAGTAACAAATCCATTCTTGAGGGATGTTTAGTAAAGGATAAATTATTTTGACCCGGTGTAGATTATGGAGTGAACTTTCTAATTCTACTTTTTTTCCATTAAATATCTGGTCAAGTACATTTTCCACTTCTTGATCCAGGGTGAGGGGTAGGGCCACTACATTAAAATCTTCTGTTATGTTCTCCAGTTTTTTTAAATCAAATTCCCTTTCAATTATTTCAATTCCATATTTTCTACTATATGGTTCTAAAATTGCAGAAAGGGCCATATCGCAGGGATTATTTGATTTGTTAATCATGACTTTTTCTCTAGGTTTTAAAGAGTCTCCCAGAACTTTAGAAGATCTGGAACATATTTTCTGGAAAATATTGGATCTTATAACTCTTAATTCAGGATAATTTTTTATAAATAATTCTTCTCTGGTTCGTGAAAATTTTGAAAATCTCAAATTATTTATAAGAATTTCGGGTGGCATTACACTTACAAAACGGGTATCTACACCAATTTTTTTTAAGAAACTCAAAATTTCCTTTTTTTCAGTGGCATTCATGGTGTTCGCTCTATCTCTTGGTATCCTGTTATATCTTTTATAATTTATTTTAAGTAATTTAGATTATTAATTTATGTAACTATGATAAAGCAAAATATTTTCTATTTTGAATTATTAATAATAATAATAATAATATATAACAATAAATAATTTAAAATTTATTTCCTCAATTTAAATCCATACCAATTAAAGATGGGGGATAATAATGCTCAATATTTTTGGCCGAAAAAAGGATTCAGATGAAAATATCTATGAAAATGTACTGGAAATAGAATTAAAAGAACCAGTGGACTGCCTTTGTGATTTCACCTATAATTTCTACTGGCAGCATCAGGGAGAAAAGATGAATCCTGATGAAAATGTTCCTGGAAATGACCATACCTTTCGTGAAGTTGTAGAACACCTTAAAAAAGGCCATAATATTAAAATCATGGGGGATGTGGGCCATAGATTTTGTTCCAGCATGGGGGTGAACCTCCAGTACTTTGGAGGGGATGGTAAGGATATTGAAGTGGGAAATGTTATTATAGATGGGAATGTTGATTCTAGAATGGGAATTAGCATGGCCCGAGGCAGTATTTATGTCAAAGGAAAAATAAAAGAGCCGATTGGTAATTTAATTGAACTAAAATCTGACTTAAAAGATTATAGAAAATTTAAGTCAATAACTGACATGGTAACCAATGGATTGAATGGTGAAAAACTAATTGGTGGGGAATTATCCAGAAAACGGCTTAGTATTGATGATGGAATAATTCGAGATACTGTTGGGGCCCGCTTAAATATTGATGCTGAGATTATTCACTATGGTAATGTTGATCTTTCCACCGGAATTCTCATGAGAAAAGGAGTGGTCAAAGTTAATGGAAATGCTGGAAAAAACACAGGGGCTCTTTTAAATGGTGGAACTGTGGTTATTAATGGAAAAAGTGACGATTTTTCAGCCATTGAAATGAAAAAAGGAACTCTGGTAATAAATGGAAATGCTGGAAAATTCATGGGTGCCCAAAAGAAAAATGGAGTTATTCTGGCCAAGAAAGGAAATCCTATTCCTCCCACGGAGCAAAAAAATCTGGAAGAATCAGATAAACAGCTTTTAATTTCTCTGGGTGTTAATCCTTCCGGGTTTCTTAAATTTGAGTAAAACTGGTTTGAATTGTTTTATCTAGAACAATTTAATTCTTTTTAGAAATTATTTATATTCATTTTTTTTCTCAGGTGGTAATTCTTGAATTTATAAAAAAACTTTTTATAGTTGAGATTGCTCTTATTAATAATATGATTAGTATTGTGGAATATTTGAGTGATTTGGCTATACATCTCATACAAGCCCTTGGTTACTGGGGTGTTTTTATTGGAATGACACTGAAAGTGCATGTATTCCTCTTCCTAGTGAAATAATAATGCCATTTGCAGGATATGTGGCCTGGAATGGCGAGATGACCTTATTGGAATTACTTTAGCTGGCGCATTTGGAAACCTGGTAGGTTCCTGGATTGCTTATTTCATTGGCCTAAAAGAAGGAAGGCCTTTACTGGAAAAATATGGAAAATATATTCTCATTAGCCATCATAAATTGGAATTGGCCGATAAGTGGTTTGAGAAATATGGTCATGAGGCAGTCTTAATTGGAAGATTACTACCTATCGTGAGGACTTTCATATCTTTACCTGCAGGTATTGCTGGAATGGACTTTAAAAAATTTACTATCTATACTTTTGTTGGTTGTCTACCATGGTGCTTTGCCCTGGCATATATTGGATACAGATTAGGCCCTAATTGGGATACTATTAGGGATATTTTCCATATGCTGGACTATGTGGTGGCTGCTGCGCTGGTGATTGTTTTCATTTATATTGTCTATAAATTGAGAAAAGAAGAATAGATTTAATTTAATGTATCCTATTGTGGAATTAACCTCTTAAACTAATAAATATTATTTTTTTATATATTCTTATCTTTTAATAACAAAAGGTTATATATATGTTCTAATGTATATTATATGAATTAAGTTTACAAATTAGTTATCATTTTCATGGAGGAAAAAACTAAAATGAAAAAAGTTAGTACATGGAAGCTACAATTAAGAATGATTTTGGCTATGATGATTTTTGGAATCATTATTTCTGTTTTAGTAACCATAGTTGGGGTTTTCTTAGGAATTACATATCCTGCATTTTACGCTGGATTCTTTTTATTACTGATTCTAGGTCAGTATCTTGCCGGGCCAAAACTGGTGGATTGGTCTATGAAGGTGCGTTATGTATCACCTGAAGAAGCACCTAATTTACATAGGATGATTGATGAACTGGCTATGAATGCTGGAATACCTAAACCAAAAGTTGGAATTTCCGAATTCATGATTCCTAACGCATTTGCCTTCGGTAGAAGACAAAAAGACGGCCGTGTCTGTGTTACACAAGGCCTTATCAATAAATTAAATGAAGGAGAACTAAAAGCAGTTTTAGGCCATGAAATAGCACATATTAAACACCGTGACATGATTGTCATGACTTTAATCAGTGCAATACCCGTAATTGCTTATTGGATAGCATTGAGCACTTTATTTAGTGGAGATAATGACAGTTATTCTTGGGTTATCGGTTTAGTTGGTCTGGCAGCTTACATCATAGGACAACTACTGGTGTTATTTGTCTCCCGTGTTCGAGAATACTATGCTGATCAGGAAAGTGTGGCCATTGGAAATGACCCTCATCAATTAGCCAGTGCATTATATAAATTGACTTATGAATCTGCCTCTGCCAGTAAAGAACAAATTAAAGAAGTTCAAGGATTCAAGGCCTTCTTTGTCAATGATGTATCGGATGCTGGAAACGAAATTCAAGAACTAAGTCAGCTTGATTTGGATATGGATGGCCATTTATCTCAGGACGAATTGGATAGGTTAAAATATGATAAAATAAACCTTAAAACTTCCAGTAAATTAATGGAATTACTTTCCACCCATCCTAATATGGTTAAAAGAGTTAAAAGATTGGCCGAAATGAGCTAATCTGTTTTTTTATTTTTTTTATAGTTTTTTTCTTTATTAATTAATGGATTTGATATTGATTTTTTGTTATAGTAAATTTTTACTTAGTTTAATTTAGTTTTATTGAAAAAATAGTAAATTATAATAAAAAATATGAATATAAAATTAAATATGACAAAAAAATATTTAATAGTTTTTTTGATTGCTGCTTTACTTTTTATCCCCACGGCCTTTGCAGATGTTATTCAACCTGGTGAAAAGGCCATAAACTTTGACTATCAATTGACCAATATCAAGGATTATCCTGATTATGTTTTTATTTTACATGGAATGCCTAGTCCTACTATGGAGATATTAAGCTCTTCTGAATTTAGTTTTTACAAATTGAGTACCTGTTCTATTTATGCTATCAAAAAAACTGATTTTAATAAAATTAATATTAGTAAAATGAATGATACTGAAATAGAAACCTTTTTAATGAATGATTCTCGATTAGCTCGCTCTAATCTAGAACTTGAAGGCCAATATGGGTCAGTTACTATTGATAATCCACTGGAGAGTGCTATGGTTTTGCTGCGTATTAATTCTATTCAGGGCAATAACTTGGAAATTCAGAAAACCAAAATAGTTTATGGATACTCTGATGGCCAAAAAACGGAAAAAGCATTTCAAAATCAAAATCAGACACCAGAACCTCCTAATTCTCAAAACCCGTTAACAAATTATATTTATTATCTGTTAGTACCTATTATTGCAGCCATAATTTTGATTTACATTATAGCCAAAAGAAAATCTAACAAACAATAAATATTTTTTATTATTTTAAAAATAAAGTTCAGTACTATGCTTATTCAAAGTCTATTAATCCCCTGGATTCTTACCATATTTATTGAATTTATTATAATATGGATTTTTATTCGGAAAAACCCGCAAAAACTCTTTTTTTACTCTTTAATAATTAATTCCATTACTCTTCCTCTATCTACATTAACTTATATCTATTTTTTTCACAATTTTTTATTGATAGAAATAGCTGTTTTTTTAATGGAGATTTTTCTTTTAAAGAGCATTTTGGAACTTAGTTATGAGAAAGCAGCATTAATATCTTTAATGACCAATTTTATCAGCGCCCTGGTAGGAGCATTAATTTATAGCCTATTTTAAAGCCCATTAAATGTATTTAATTGGGTAATTAATGTATATTTGAAGATTAAATCTGATATAGAATAAGCATTTAATTTAATATTATATTCTAAATTATATGAATAGATCAAAAATAAATAAAATTAATGATTTAATATTCCTTTACTACGCCAACAACATAGCTCCTAGGTACCCAGGTATTCAAAGGAGTTTTGGTTATAATATAATTAGTTTCATAAATGGTTTCCACGTTTTTATTGTCACTCATTAAATAAACCCGGCTTGCCTCGATTTTACCCACTCTTTTTACAATAAGGCCATATTTATCATGTTTAGAAATAACAATATCTCCCACTTTGAAGTTCTTTGTTTTAAGAACCATCAGGCTTTGGCCATCATTTAATGTGGGGTACATGGAATCTCCATTAACTACGGCGGGCATAGGAAGCTGGTTTTCTCCAAACTGGGACTTAAGATTAACTGTAACTTGAGTATAATTGTATTTCTGACTAATACTGGTTACACCTGAAGTAATGGTATTCATAGTACTGTCGGGGCTTTTTATTTCATCAGCGAGATATTGTCCTATCTCATTTTCCATTGAAGATGGTGCTTTGTTAAATGGTATGGTCGATGTTGCAACAGTAATATCAGATCCATTGGTTTCTATATCAATGTTAACTGCATTGGAATGTTGGTTTAATAATATGGCTGATCCAGCTACTAGCATTAATACTATTATTCCAATAATAATCCCTGATTTTTTATTCAATATTTCACCACCAACTTGTGTGAGTATTATTAATATGATTATTGCTTAGTTTAAATTATATATTCTATTATTTTTGCTCTTAAACTTCAATATATTTTGTATGGTAGGTTAATATATTAATGAGTAGGATTTCAATTGTTTACTATTTTTCAGTTAGTTTATCCAACATAAAACGGGTAGATTTTAAATCAAGCTGTCCTGGTGCTGTTTTAGCTCCTACAGACGCAAATGTAAAAGGAGCACCCAGCAGTGGCCCCACAACACGACTGTATTTTCCCATTTCGCCCATGGAAATGGCCACAGTATCAGGATATTCAGATAAAACATTGAGAACGGTAATGGTATCACCTATATTTTGAGGAGTAACCGCAAATTTAGCTATATCTCCTATTTCTCTTTCTTTTTCAACCACCATTAAAAGTTCACTCAGGGGAGGGGTTTTTTCAAAATCGTGAAAAGATATTATACTGCAGTTTGCAGATTCAATGACCTTAGACCTAAAATCTTCTCGGCAATTTAACTCTATATCCACATATTCTGCCTCTTTTGAGGATTCAATGAGTATTTCAGTCCTTTCTCGCTCTGAACCCGAAAAAAAGCCACCTTCAGTTGATATTCTATTAGTGGCAATAATTGGAAAGTCTATTTCTTTAATTAGTTTAATGGCCATTTTCGGTGTAGGATTTTTAAGTGCGTCAATTCTGATTTCTAATAAGTCTGCTCCAGATTCAATACAGATTTTAGCAGATTTAAATGCTTCATCTGCTGTTTTTTCAAATACTGGTGTGCATATTTTATATTTTACCACTTTTAACAGCTCTTTTATTTTTTATAGGCATTAATTTATTTTTTCTTAAAGATTTAATGACGGTAAATAATAATATTATATTAACTTTTTTCAAAATAAATTTTTAAAAGAAATAATATAAACTTTATTGAAATTATTAGTAATTAATATATTAAGTCTTTATTGAATTGGTATTATTTATAAAAATTTATAAAATATTTAATTTATTAAAATATTTATCAAAATTAGTATTAGTTGCAGGTCCACCTGGTAGAACAAGGTTAAATTTTTAACCGCGTAAATGGACCTGCAATTAACCTATGTTCTCATTGGTTATTAATGTATCATGTATTTTCCAACACAGCTTATTTATCCCGTATTCAATAAGGTGATTTTGGGCAAATTGTTACAAATTTGGGTATAATTTTGGGAAAACTATTAAATTAAGGCCCTATAATTTAGTATATAAATACGTTGAAATAATTTAATGTTTTTGGGATGTGAAAAAATGAATAAAAATGATATACAGTGGAAACCGGTCATAATTGGTATAATTGTTGCTTTAGCATTTTTCATTGTATCTTCCATGGTATCTGGTTTGAATACTATTCTCGTTGTGTTTTTATTAGCAGGAATAATTGTTGGATTCATGGCTAGTACTAATTATATGAAAGGAGCACTTAATGGTACTTTGATGGGTGTTATTGGTGGTATTTTAACTATAATACTGCTTTCAGTTTATCTAACTATGCAGGGAGTTGGGGCATACCTATCCGTCTATATAAATACATTTTTGATTTATCTGGTTATTCAGATAATATTGGCTGCTATTGGAGGAGCTATTGGTTCAGCCATTAAAGCAGAATCATTGATAGAAAGGCCTGAAGAAGATTTAGAATAGATAAATATCTTTTTTTTTATTTTCTATTATTTTCTAAGTTTTTTAGTTTTATATTTTTTTGTTTTATCCTATTTTTTTATAATATTTCTCTAATTTTAGTTAAGTTAATCATTGTTCTAAGGGCATAGAAATAAAAAATATATTATCTATTAAAAACAAAAGCATAATAAAATTTATTTATCTATTAATTAACTAAAGTTAATTTAAGAAATTTACAGGTGATCTAGTGAAAATAACTGCCATTGGTGCGGATATATCTAATAATGACACGTCTTGTAGTGGGAATCTTATAAAAAACCTACAAGCTAATATTCCACAGCTAATAGATTTAGGAGCTCAAAATGCTGCTTTAACTAATATTACTGGTGATGATGTGGTTATCAGTGCTTTTATAGAAGATGATCTTTTAGAAATAATTAATCGTGGCATTGTGGATATTTTAACCGAAAATTCAGAAGATTTAGGTGATGTTAATGGTATATCTCCTACTCCCGAAGGGGCTGGTGAAGGTATATCCTATGCTGAGGCCCATATACGTCAAGATAGGTTTCCAGATGCTCTTATTCTAGCCTTTGATACTTATGGTGGAGAACCTTTTGTGGGAAATGCTGCCAACTCGGCAATCAAAGCCGCTCGTGGAATGGAAGGAGTTACTGATGTCAGTGATGAAATAGTGCCTGGGGTTAAAAAAATACCGGGTGTAGGATATGTTTCAGATAAGACTGACGACCCGGTGGTCGTAGCCACTTTGGAAGATTTGGAAAGTGTGGGTGTTGTAGCTGGGGCCATGGTAGGGGCTGCTCTGGGTAATAAAAATGTTTACCTAGTTAAAAGAGGGGCACCATCTTATGTGATTCCGGGAAGTGTTATATTGTCAGTTACTGCTTACATGAACGGAAATATGATGGATTTAGCCGTTCCTTTTGAAGAAAGAACCAGAATTTTAAGAGTTTAGATCCAAACTATTTCTATTATTATATTATTTTCTTTGTTTCTAAGGAAATTCAGTTTTCAGAGCTATTCTATGTAATTTCATGAAGATTAGCATTTTTGATTGAAATAAATTTTAGATCAAAAATAGTGAAATTTAATTATATAATGGCATATAATTATTGTAAATATTCTTGATAAGTTAAGTTATCCATTTTAATAAATTAATTACTAAATTAATTACAGATAATAAAATATGGAATAAAAAACGGACAAATAATGTTCCGTTATTTTAATAATTATTATAATTCATGGATTACAAAAAAGGGATGAAACATGATACTTCTAGATAAAGACACTAAATGTTTAGTACAAGGAATTACTGGTAAGCAAGGTTCTTTTCATGCAGAACAAATGCTGGATTATGGCACGAATATTGTGGCCGGGGTAACTCCAGGTCGTGGGGGCCAAAAATTCGGGCCTATAAATGTATATGATTCAATTGAAGAAGTAACTGAAGAAATGGATGTCAATGCTTCTATAATTTTCGTTCCAGCTCCATTTGCCAAAGATGCAGCATTCGAATCCATTAAACATCTGGATTTAGTGGTAATTATAACCGAACACATTCCCGTTCATGATTCCATGCAAATAATGGAATATGCTCGAAAAAAAGGAACAACAGTTATAGGGCCTAATACTCCAGGAATTATATCTCCGGGTGTGGGAAAACTGGGAATTATGCCCACCCATATATTTAATGAAGGAAATGTGGGTATTGTATCCCGAAGCGGAACCCTGACCTATGAATTCGCCAGTCAAATCACTGGAGCAGGAATGGGCCAGAGTACATGTATTGGAATTGGTGGGGATCCGGTGGTAGGTCTGGATTTTTCCACAGTTCTTAAAAAATTTGAAGATGATCCTGATACAGATTACATGGTCATGATTGGTGAAATTGGAGGAAATGCCGAGGAAAAGGCAGCTAAATATATTGAAAAGAATATTTCCAAGCCCGTTATGGCTTTTATCTCTGGAACCACCGCACCACCAGGTAAAAAAATGGGGCATGCTGGTGCTATTATTGAAGGCAACAGTGGAACTGCAGAGAGCAAAATCAATGCCCTGGAGTCCGCAGGAGTCCAAGTGGCCCGAAAGCCTTCTGAAATAATTAATATTATTAAAGAATTCAAATGATTTATTTTAATCATATTCTAAATAATATTTTAACTTAAAAAATTATTTTAATTAATATTTTATCCAATAATTGAATTTCAAAATCTAAGCTGGGTAATTAATTTAATTTAATTATTTCACAATCTTTAATTTAATTTTCAAACTTCAAGAATTATTTTATTTTAAAAAAATTTTATTAAAATCATTTTAAGTGATAAATATGGTAGATGAAAACGAAATTATTAATAAACTTACCCGTGGCGAAATTAAACTCCATGAAATAGAAAAATACACGCAATCAGTTCCTGAAGCTGTTGAAATCCGGCGCAAATTCATGGAAACAATTTCTGCATCTTCACTGGACCATGTATCACACTTCTCGCTGGACATGGAAGAGGCCATGAAAAAGAATATAGAAAACCCTATAGGTGCTATTCAGATCCCTGTGGGAGTAGCAGGGCCTCTAAAAATCAATGGAGAACACGCTGAAGGAGAATTTTATGTTCCACTGGCCACCTCTGAAGGAGCATTACTTGCTTCCGTAAATCGGGGATGCTCCACTATAAGTCAATCTGGCGGAGCTAATGTTAGGATAATTGACGATAAAATGACCCGGGCCCCAGTTATAAAGGCAGAATCCGTTATGGAGGCCATGGAAATAAAAAAATGGATTGAAAACCATTTCAACGAACTTAAAGAAGCTGCTGAATCCACCACTAGCCACGGAAAACTATTAAAAATTGATCCAGTGATTGTAGTAGGCCATTATTTATACCCTAGATTCGTATACTCCACTGGAGACAGTATGGGTATGAATATGGTAACCATTGCCACCGAATCAGCATTAAATTTATTATTTAAGGAGACCGGGGCCCATGTGATTGCCCTTAGTGGTAATGTCTGCGTAGATAAAAAACCTGCTGCTTTAAACTTAATTGAAGGCCGGGGAAAATCTCTGGTGGCCGAAGTAGTGGTTCCTAAAGAAATAGTGAATAAAAAACTTAAAACTACTCCTGAAGCCATTGAAGAAGTGAACATGGCTAAAAATTTCATGGGATCGGCTATATCTGGAAGTATGGGATTCAATGCCCAGTATGCTAACATGATTGGAGCTATATTTTTGGCCACGGGCCAGGACGAGGCCCATATTGTGGAGGGCAGTCTGGGAATTACCACGGCTGAAGACAAAAATGGGGACCTTTACTTTTCAGTGACCTTACCTGATGTTCCCCTAGCCACTTTTGGCGGAGGAACCCGTCTGGAAACAGCTAAAGAGTGTCTAGAAATCATGGATGCCTATGGTTCTGGAAAAGTCCACAAGTTTGCTGAAATCGTGGCTGGAATTGTTCTGGCCGGAGAATTGTCTCTAATGGGAGCTTTAGCTGCAGGACATTTGGCCCGGGCCCATAAGGATTTAGGACGGGGAAAATAAATCTGATGAGAAATTTTCCTTAGAAATTACTTATCAAAAAAACATGAAAACATTTTTTATTATATTTTTCATTCAAGGAGAACTTTTTAAATGAACATAAGGGAATTTATACACGAATACCTTCAAATGAGCAGATATGTAGCCTTAGGAACCTTAGATGGTATCCTGGCTGTTATGGGAGTGATCCTAACTGCCAGTGGAGTCATTGCCCTGGGTGGTGGTGAAGTTCAAAATTATCTCATAGGCCTAACTGGACTTAGTGGTGGTATTGCTCTGGCTATGTCCAATGCATTTGGATCATTTATTGGTGAACGGGCCGAAGAAACACGGACCCTCAGAGAACTGGAACGTAAGATGGTCATGGATGAGGGAAAACTGGATGATACCATAATTCACAAACAGGCCAAGCGCAGAATTTACATGAGTATGTTTACCCATGGATTTTCCAGTTTTATAGGATCATTCGTACCAGTACTGCCTTTTTTACTCATTGCTGATAGAATGACAGCCACCGTGACTACTATTGTCATGTGTTTTACGGCATTAATCATTCTAGGTGTTTATTTAGGTAGAGTTTCTAGAGAAAGTCTATTTAAAACAAGTTTAGAAATAGTTATTATAGGTATTGTAATTAGTGCTGTGAGTTTCATTATTGGTGGAAGCCACTAAAAACAATTTTTTTTTAATTTATTTTACTCAATTCACTATTATCATTTAATCATTTCTCATTTTTTTTGAAATAAATCGTGAGCAGGACAACCTAACTCGCTTTGTTTACACTTTGGACAGGTTAATCCCCTGATTAGAGCATTACCAAATAGTGAAAGTATTAAAAGAACTACAATTAATGAAAGGATTAGCCATGAAAAATTAGATAATAATATAAATATTCCTGCTAATGTGGGCACAATAAAAACTAATATATCTGGAATCATATCTTTCCATTTCAATTCTTTATGGGAAAATTTAGAAGGATCACCTTTTTTGAAAAATAAGGCACTCAAGCGACCTTTACCAAAACCACAAATTTTACCATAATAATAACAATTCACGCAACCTTTTTTCAAGACTTTAATCTCTAAAATTAGGCAATATATTAAATATAATACGGAGTAAAACCATCCTAGATTGTATATGATGACAGCACCTATAATATAAATGGATAATATTAATATGTTGCTTAAAAAGACGATTTTTAAGGGATAATTTTCATAACAATGGTTTTTCATGATTTAATATTGGCTTTAAAAATAATAAATAATTAATGGGATTAATTTTTAAGTAAAAATATATTTTAAAAATCAATCTTCTATCCCATAAACTCTTTTAATATTATCTGAATGGATTTTAAAAGCATCTTCTTCAGTCATTAAGCCTTTATTAATGAATTCTTGGGTCCTACGGGGAACGGTTTTTGGCCCTAAAACGGCACCAGGCCTAGTTAAATCATCCAGATAATCAGTTTCCATTAAAAAATAATTACTTTTTTTAATTCCTTTAGATACCACATCTCTGGTGGAAATCAAAGAAGGAGTCAATCCAAAATTCTCCTTCTCATCAGTATATGGGCCTGAGAAATGTTTTACCAGTTTATATGTTCTCAACCCAGCTTTTTTTGCCATTAAAGAGAATTCTTCGAATTGCTCTTCACTGGAGGTTTCCGTATGCAGTTGCACAGCACAGTCTGCTTCCTTAGCCAGTTCCATGGCATAAATCATGATTTCATTCTGCAGATCCCATTCTTGCGAACTTACTTCATAATGCGGCCTTCCTATTTCGCCTATGGCCACGGCTTTTCCTTCAATGACCAGTTTCTGGGCATACTCTAATCCTTTTTTAATTATTTTTTCGGCAGCTTTTAAGTCCTTACCACTTTCTAGTAAACGGGAAAGCTCAGCAGGATGTAGCCCCACTACCGCATAGGCCTTCACCCCAGTATTGGAATTTATTTCATCCACATATTTTAGAACCATTTCCATGGCCTTAGTGAAGTTAAATGGTTCTCCAAAAGTCCAGGAAGGTTTGTTAGGAATGATCATTCTTTGACCACCTGATCTGTGGAATTTTTCAGCAACTTTTATAGGGCCTTCGCCATTGAAGGGGTCTACGTGAATGTGGTTATCGGTAATAGGAATATTTTCCATAATATTTCATCTCAATTGTTATATAACTTCTACTTAAACTAAACTTAAAATATATTTGATTTATTTTATAGTTATATTTTACAATTTTTAAAATAAAATTCTATTATAACGGATTAATTTATTTTATTTCATAAAATATTAATCAAAAAACAAAAAATTATAAAAAAAGAAATTGTGAAATTTAATCTAAAAAGAATGTTTATCCGGGGTTTCTTTGCTGCAGGGACTGATATTTTTGATAGAAGAATTTTCAGCAGAAACTTCTTCTGTTATTCCCATCTTTTCTAAAACCGCCTTAGGATCTACTTTGGTCTTAAAACAACCATCTCTGGATAGAGGAACTCCCTGTGGAGAAAACTTGGAAAGCTTCATCATGGACAGATTTAAATCCTGATAACAAGCCACTCCTAGCACGGCTTTAAAGTTATTTTGTTCAATTATCTTTTTAAGGAAGGTGGAACCGGGTATAATGAATACTTTGTATCCAACACATTCTGCATTTTCCTTTAAAGTCCCAATAACACATTTTTTGCAGTTGGTACATACTAATCCTGCTGGTTCTAATGTGGCCTCGCAATTAGGACTTCTCAAACAATGGGGAAGAATCAAAAGTTTCTCATCAGATTTTGTAGATTTAAATCTTTTTTCATTGACTTTGTTTCTAACTTCTACACCTATATGGTCCACTATTTTTTCATCAAGACCCATACTTTCTGAAAATTTTTTGAAAGGACCGTAGAAAAGATCTATAGTTAAAAGTAAGACTTTTGGAAAGATTAATCTGTCCTGTTTAATTAGTATCTTCCCTAAAATAAGGGTCGAAAAAAGCATGGCTAATATAATTATACCCGCAATAAACACCATTTGTCCAAATATTTGATAAAACTCGTTGAACATAGAATCCCTGTTAATATGACATTTTTTTAATATAATAAGTCGTTAAAATGATTTAATTTTTTTAAAGATTAATTTAATATATTTTTATTATCAAAACAAAGCAAATATAGCTATTATAACAATTAGATATCATGATTTAGAATAGTATACTATTGTTAATTATTTTATATAAACTTGGTGTTTAAAATAATTATTATAAAAAATAAGTTTAATTTATAATCAATTATTATCAATGTGTCTCATTAATGCTTTTTAGTACATTAAATGCTGTTTCTTTAACATGAGGATCTGTATCCATAACTGCCGGGGCTATTAAATCAATTGATTCTGGTCCTGAAATTCGGGCCAAAGATTCTATGGCAGCACATCTAACTGTCCAGTCTTCATCATCTAAAAGATCTATAATCTTCGCTCTGGATTTTTTATCTTTTTTTTCTGCGATTTTACCTACTGATTGAACAGCTACTGCTCTAACTCCCCAAGAATCATCTTTTAGAACACTGAAAAGATATTTTAAGCAGTTATGGTTTCCAATTTGCCCTATTGCTTTCGCTGCTTCTTTTCTCATCTGTGGATTTTCTTCTTTTAAAATTGAAACCAGAGATTTTAAATCATTATCCAGTTTCATAGTCTCTATTTGAAATCCCAAAACACCGGCCAAATTAATCACCAATTAATGCAGATTGAACTAAATATTTCCTAAAAATTACTTAAATTGTATCTTAGAATATTATTGTGTGATTCCAACTTAATAAATATTTAGTTTTAAGGAATTGGAATAAAAATAGGATTCAATTAAAAAAATAAGTCATTAATTAGTAATATTGGATTATATCTATGATTTCAGGCATGAACTGGAAAAATAATGTTTTAAAATAAAATTATGATTTAAGGGATAATATTAAATGGCCATATTTAGGGGGGGGGTCATGGAAGATCCTATTAAGATAAGATCTCCACATGATGAATTTATCAATAAGATAAAAACAATTCTAACATCTAACATAATCCCTTATAAACATTACCTTAATAACAAACATAATAAATCTTAATCACTGATTAATTCATACTTAAAACGGAAAATGGGGCATTTAAGTAATAATTTTAAAAAAAAATATAATCATTTAATTAACTAGAACCGTTTTAAATTTTACTAAAAAATAAATAATTATTTATTTTTATATATTGGTTAGTAAAAAAAGATTATTTAAAAAAGATTAGTGGAATTAAAGAGTTTCTAACTTTAAATTTTCAACATTTCCTTCAATTAATACTCCTTCTTCGGTTGAATTTAGTTTAACTCCGGAAAGAGTCTCGCAGGCACATAAAATGTCCTGTTCTGGGTGGGTGCCAGGTACAATATTACAGTCCAGCCTTACATTACTTCCCACAGCTACTACCATTTTTAATCTTTTAGAAGTAGGGTGATTATCTGGTAAAACCACAATAGGGGATTCCATTTCCCTTAAAAGATAGGCCATACATTTAATACCTTTTTCTATCTCCGTTCCTTCTCCAAAAGCAGATATTACTAGTAAATCTTCTTTTTCAAGAAACATTACTACTTCATCTTCATCTGGTGTGCCAATAAAGACCATTCTCGGATCACCAGATTTAACAATTCCCACAGTTCCTGATTCACCTCTTAAAAATAAAATTTCAGAAGTATCTATTCTGAGCACTCCACGTTGTCGGATTGGCATGATGGACATACTACTCTTTTACCTATACCTTTAAATTCATTTCCACAATCTAAACACTTACAACGTTTTGTTTTCAGTTTTTTCATTTTAATATCAGCCANNCCCACAGTACACATATTATCACCATATCCATTTTTAGCCATAATATTATTTATTTGTTTTTATCTTTATTTTTGGCCTAAATATGGGCCTTTAGCAAAATTAAAATAGAAAATTCTTTATTTTTCCACTTTACTTATTAATTGATTTATAAATAAAATGTGAAATACTTATTACAAAAAAGACAGATAAATTAAACATCATTTAAGTCTAAATATCAAAAATAATTATTAAAAAATTTGTATTAGTATATATTTCGTTTATAACGACTTAAACCTAAGGTGAGCCCATGAAAAATCTTATTTTTCCATTCACAGCCATTGTTGGTCAAGAAGAGATAAAAAAATCTTTAATCTTAAATGCTATAAATCCTGGAATTGGTGGGGTTTTAATAAAAGGAGATAAGGGTACAGGAAAAACTACTGCAGTTCGTGCCATAGCTGATCTTTTGCCTTTAATTCCCGTGGTTAAGGGATGCGCCTTTAATTGCGATCCTCATGATATGGTTTCATCTTGTGAAATCTGCCGCTTGAAAAATCGTGAAATTGAAGAGAAAAAGATGAAAGTAGTCGAATTACCGCTGGGGGCTACTGAAGATAGGGTGGTTGGTTCCATTGATATTAATAAAGCTTTAAAAAAGGGTATTAAAGCACTAGAACCTGGAATATTAGCTGAAGCTAACCGTAACATATTATACGTGGATGAAATTAACCTTCTGGATGATCATCTAGTAGATGTGCTTCTGGATGCAGCAGCTTATGGCATAAACAATGTGGAGCGAGAAGGAATATCACTTTCTCATCCTTCAAAATTCATGCTGGTAGGTACTATGAATCCAGCTGAAGGAGAGCTCCGGCCCCAATTAGCTGATAGAATTGGCCTACATATAATTGTCACTAGTATTCATGATATTAAGGACCGGGTGACTATCATGAGTCGTCGGGAGCAATTTGAAAAAGACCCTGAAGAATTTAAAAAACTATTTGCTACCGAACAAAAGGAATTACTGGATAAAATTGTCTCCGCTCGGAAATTACTTTCTCAAGTCCAAATTAATAATGATTTAATGGAATTAATAGCTAGAATTTCTTTAGAAACTGGTGTTGATGGCCATAGAGCAGATATAGCTATTTTAAAAACTTCAAAGGCAATAGCAGCTTATAATGGCCGAGTCAAAGTCAATGAAGATGATTTAAAAGAGGCCATAACTCTGGTTTTAGGTGAGAGAATACCGGGCAAATCACAGGATCCAGATAAAGTCTGCAAACAAATGGATAAGGCCAAATCGGAAATGGAACGAGAAAAAGAAAAAGAGCGTGAACAACAAGAGAAAGAAAAAGAACAAAATCACAATCAAGATAATGCTGATCAGAATGA
>DAWK01000063.1:22146-69915 GCA_002509745.1 Methanobacteriaceae archaeon UBA349
TCTGATGTGGGGATTGATATAAAAAAACTGCTTAAAGTCAAGGGTAAAAAAAAGGATAGACTCTATGGTAAACGTGTGGAATCAAAAACAGAGAAGGGAAAATATGTAAGATCTAGATTTTCATCTCAAAGGCCTAAAGATATTGCTATTGATGCTACTATTCGTGCTGCTGCCATGAAATCCAGTGGAGAAATCAAGGTAGAACCTCATGACTTACGGGAAAAGGTTAGAAAACACGGAGCCAGGGCTTCTATTGCTCTGGTGGTAGATATAAGTGGATCAATGGTTTCTGAGAAAAAGGCCAATCGAGTGAAGAGCATTTTAAATCAAATCATTAAAGATACCCAGCGCCATAAAGACAAGCTAAGCGTGATAGGATTTAAAGGTAGGGAAGCAGAGGTAATTATTCCCACCACTAAACGCGCCGCTGCTTTCCAAAGTAAAGTCGATGAAATTAGAGTAGGTGGAACCACACCCCTGGCTGCTGGTTTAAAGAAAGGCCTGGAAATATTAGTCTCAGAAAAGAAGAATAAAGAATATGTTCCCATGATGGTTGTTTTAACTGATGGAATGCCCAATGTGGGAATTAAACACAGTCCCAGCAGAGATGCCCTTGATTTGGCGGAAAAACTCAATGAAAATCATATTCATACGGTAGTGGTAAACTTTGAGAGAATACTCCATCATGGTCGTAATCTGAATATGGAGCTGGCCATTTATTCTGGTGGCCGTTATTATGATCTGGAGGATTTGCAAAATCCCGGCCAGATTATGAATAAGATTTTAGAATATGAGCGAAGTGTTTTTTAATTTTTAATAATTCAATACCCATAATTGAAATTTAGAAAATAAATAATTTATTTTTATTATTTTAACATTTTATTTTCGTTTCTTTTTTAATTTAAAAATTTAAGTTGGAATTAATTTTTTATCATTTTTTACATTATCTATCTTTTCTTAATTTTAAAAAAANNGCCATAATAAAGAATATAACACGCCATCCATAGCTTTTAAAGATATTAGTAATCTCATCCATGAAATTCAGGTTCATCATATTGAGCTGGAAATACAGAATGAAGAGCTTCGTAATAGTCAAATTGCCCTGGAAAGTATGAATCGTAAATATTTTGATTTTTACAATTTTGCACCTATTGCTTATTTTTCATGTGACAAAAAGGGGATAATTAGTGATGTTAATTTAGAAGGAGCTTCTCTTTTAGGTTTGGAAAGAAATAATCTTTTTAATAGTGCATTTATTCGCTTTTTAACTCAAGATTCCAGAAGGATATTTCATCTACATATGAAAAAGGTTTGTGATACTTTAGAAACAGAGAGATGTAATCTTGAAATGATAAAATCTAATGGATTGCAATTCCATGCTCATTTAGAAACAGTGGGCATTACGGATAGTGATGGAACTTTTAAAGAATTTAGAACTGCCATTATTGATATAACTGAATTTAAACATTCTGAAGATAAAATAAATGGATTTATAAATGCTAAAGACATTCTCCTTAAAGAAACCAATCAACTTCATAAAAACAATCTCCAAATTATATCTAATTTTCTTGAACTTCAGTCTAAATATAGTAAAGATGATGAAACTCAGGAAATTTTCAGGGAATGCCAAAACAGAATAAAGTCAATGACCATTATACATGAAAAATTAGATAAGTCTGATTTTCTTGAAAAAATTGATTTTAAAAATTATATTAAAGAATTAATGGATTATTTACAATCATATTATCATTTAAGCTCAAATATCAAATTGATTTTGAATGGGGATAATTTAATGTTAAATAATAATACTGCTGTTTCATTAGGACTAATTATTAATGAATTAGTTACTAACTCTATTAAATATGCTTTTCCAGATGGTAGAGATGGTGAAATAACGGTAGATTTCTATAAAACTAACAATGAATTTATCCTCAAAGTGAAAGATAATGGTATGGGGCTTCCAGAAGATTTAGATTTCAAGCAAACACAATCGTTAGGTTTAAAATTAGTAAATAGTTTAACCGAGCAAATTGATGGTGAAGTAGAACTTAATAAAACTAATGGGACCTGTTTTAAAATAATATTTAAAGAAATAGAATATAAATAATATGATAAATATTTCTGAAAGTCTTTTCCTATAATTGGAGATAAGATGTTATTGTTTATTAAAATAAATTATATAGATTTGAATGAAGAATAAATCTGTCATTCGAAACCTTAATTATACAAAAGCTATATAAATATAAATGATATTATGAAAACTGGTGTTGGTTACAGCAAATCAAAAGATTCGGCCCAGGCAGGGATAGAAGCAGTAGAAAATGCTTTAAAAGAATCTGGAAAACCTTCATTAACTTTTTTATTTACTACTGATGTATATGATCAAAAATCTGTCTTTGAATCGGTTAAAGAGTTAGTTGGGGATTCAAAGATTGTTGGCTTTTGTGGTGGGGGAATAATAACTCCTGAAGGCGTATTAAGGCAAGGTGTAGGAGTATGCACGCTGAGCGGGAAGGAACTTCTGGTGGAAACTTCTCTGCAAAAAAATATCAACTTGAATCCGCATAAAGCCGGTGAAAAAGCCGGTGAAAAATTGATGGCAAGTGGAATTCAAAAAGGTACAGTATTTGCTTTTCCAGATGGATTCACGTCTAATATTTCTGAAACAATTCAGGGACTTTACAATACTATGGGTCCTGATTTCAAATATGCAGGGGGCGGTGCTGGAGACAACCTTAAATTCTTTAAGACTTACCAGTTTACTGAAAAAGGAGTAGAAAGCAGAGCACTGGCGACGGCTTTAATTGATGGCATTGAAATTCAAACAAGCATAGGGCACGGTTGGGAGCCTAAAAGGGATCCTATGATAATAACCAATTCTAATGGTAAAAAAGTTGTTGAAATAAATGGTATCACCGCTTTTGATTCTTATAATGAACAGATTGGAGTTATTGGAACTGAAAAATTTCCAGAATATGGTATGAGATATCCTCTTGGATTTCCCGATGTTTCAGGTAATTATCTGATTAGAGATCCCCTAAAATTGAACTTTGATAAAAGTATTGATTTTGTAACTGAAATTCCTAAAAATGCAGTGGGTAATGTGATGGAAGGTGAAATAATTGATCTAATTAAGACGGCCAAAAATGTAGCTGAGAAAGCCGTTCAAAACATTGAAAAACCCCAGTTCGTACTTTTATTTGATTGTATATCTCGTTATCTCTTAATGGGTGATGAATTCGAAAAAGAACTGGAAAGTATAAAGAAAGTAATAGGTTTTGAAGTTCCATTTCTTGGAGCACTTACATTTGGCGAAGTTGGTAGCTATATAGATGTCCCTCTTTTCCATAATAAAACTGTGGTAATTGTAGTTGGATAATTATAGTGGGAGAAACTTCATGAATGAAAAATCATATGATAAATTAGCAATTGCTGAATTATCAACTCTTTATGAGATTTCTTCTATTTTATTTCTAAGATCAAAAGATGAGATTTTAAAAGAGGCATTAGAAAAAGTTATAAGGCTTTTTGGAGTCCGTTATTTTTTATTATTTGATGGAAAATCAGATGATGGACAAATTGTATCCTCTTGGGGTTTTAAAGGCTCTGAAGATTTTTTATTGAAAATTAATCAAAAAGAGCCAAATCAATTTAATTTTTCATTTACTAAATTGGGTAATTTGGAGTTATTCATGGAGCAAAGTTACCCTATAAAAACTAGGGAGCGTCGTCTTTACATAATGTTTGCACGAAGCCTTGAAAATTCTCTATTAAATGCTAAAAATATTGAAAAACGTGAAAAGGCAGAGAAAACTCTACAAAAATCTGAAAAAAAATTTAGAGATCTAGTAGAAAACATTAATGATGTAATTTTTACTATAAATCCTGAGGGTTATATTACTTACATTAGTCCCACAATCGAACAAATCACCAGTTACAAAACTAATGAGCTCATTGGTCAAAATTTCACTATTTTTGTGCATCCAAATGATATATCTGATTTATTTGACTCTCTAAAAAATACATTAGCTGGCAAATTAAAACCAACTGAATTTAGAGTTCTGGATAAAGATGGGACTGTTCTTTATATACGCACATCATCTAGACCCATAATAAAACAAAGCCAAACCATAGGCGTTACGGGAGTAATTTCCGATGTAACTGAACGGATAAAATTTGAAAAAGCTCTAAAAAAATCTGAAATAAAATACAGAACTATTTTTGAACACACTGGGACCGCTACTGCAATTATAGATGAAGATACTACTTTATCTTTGGTTAATGCTGAATTTGAAATACTTTCAGGCTATTCTAAAGAGGAACTTGAAAATAATAAAAGCTGGACAGAATTTGTGGCAGAAGATGATTTGGAGAGAATGAAGAACTATCATGCCCTGCGAAGAACTAAAGCGAGCATTGCTCCCTTAAATTATGAATTCCAATTTATTGATAGAAATAAAAATATTAAAAATGTTCTGATAACTGTTGTTCTCTTTCCAGATAGTCAAAAAAGTTTAGCATCTCTTATAGATATTACTGATAGAAAAAAAGCTGAACTAAAAATTAAAGAGCAATTTAATTTCTTACAACATTTAATAGATTCAATAAATCTACCTATTTTTTACAAGGACATAAATGGTGTCTATGATGGATGTAACCAAGCTTTTGAGGAATATTTAGGTCTACAAAAAGAGAATATCATTGGAAAAACGGTTTATGACATAGCACCGAAAGAATTGGCGGATAAATATTATCAAATGGATAATGATTTATTCCAAAAGCTTGGTTTTCAGGTAGATGAAGCTCCAGTAAAATATGCTGATGGTACCACACACTTTGTTGTATTTAATAAAACTACATATAATGATACTACAGGTAATTTAGCTGGATTAATTGGTATAATGGTGGACATTTCTGAGAGAAAACAATCTGAAGATAAAATTAAAAAAGCACTTGAAGAAAAGGAGATGCTTCTTAAAGAGATTCATCATAGGGTTAAAAATAATTTGATGGTTATTTCTAGCCTTCTTAATATTCAATCTAAGTATATTAAAGATAAAGAAGCTTTAGGTATTTTTAAAGAAAGTCAAAATCGTGCTAAGTCTATGGCACTTATCCATGAGAGACTTTATCGATCTAGTGATCTTAAAAGGATTAATTTTGGTGATTATATTCGAACTTTGAGTATAGATCTTTTTCACACCTATATTATTGATCCGAGTTTGATAAAATTGAATATGGATGTGGATGATTTAATGGTGGATATTAATACTACTGTTCCTTTGGGCCTAATTGTAAATGAATTAATAACTAATTCCATGAAACATGCTTTTCCGGATGGAAGAAATGGTGAAATAACCATTGGTTTCCATAAAAACAATGATGAATTTATTCTTTCAGTGAAAGACAATGGTATAGGTTTTCCAGAAGGCCTGGACTTCAGACAAACAAAATCATTAGGTTTACAATTAGTAAATAGTTTAACCGAACAAATTGATGGTGAAATAGAACTTAATAAAACTAATGGGACCTGTTTTAAAATAATATTCAAAGAAATAGAATATTAATTAATTGCAAAAGATATATTTAATAAAAAATAGGATTTTTTAGAATTATAAGAAAAGATTAATTTTTCAATAATTTAACTAAAAATAATATAAAATTTAAATACCCCTTATACTATAATATAACCTTTACAATAAACCGTGAAATAATATGAAAGTAACTGTATACCATGCCGAGGAGTGCGACCGTAAGAAATGCACCACCTTTAAAATGGCCAAAAAAGGAAAGTTTAAAATAGTAAATCATCTTAATCAGTTACCTAGAGGTGCAATTGTACTGAATCCTTATTCTAAAAAAGCAGTCTCTCCTGAAGATAAGGGCGCTGTTATTAAACGTGGAGTGGCTGGATTAGACTGCTCCTGGAAGAAGGTTCAAAAATCTGCTGCGATTTTTAAGACTTCTAAGTATCATAGATCGCTGCCATTTCTTGTTGCAGCAAATCCCACTAACTATGGTAAGCCCTGTATTCTTTCAACTGCAGAGGCAATTGCAGCAACCTTTTATATAGTGGGATTGAAAGATATAGCAGAAGATATAATGTCCCATTTTAAGTGGGGACCCCATTTTCTAATACTCAATAAAGAGTTACTAGAAGCATATTCCGATGCTGAAACCAGCGAGGAAGTTATTAAAGCTCAAAACGAATTTATAGGAGGCTAACCAATGGCTAGATTTGAAGAAGCAGAGAACAGAATATTCAATGTTAAAATTTGTCTTAAATGTAACGCTAGAAACCCACCAAGTGCTAAAGTGTGCCGGAAGTGTGGTTACAAAGGTCTAAGATACAAAGCTAAAGAATCAAGGGGTTAATCATACCCTTTAACTTTTTATATTTAATAATTTTATTTATCACGTTTATCGATTAATGAAGTGTATATTAATTTTTTCAAGGTTTTAAAATGAAAGTTGAAGCTTATTTTAAGGATATTTTAAAGGAAAGAAAGATACATCTCACCCTTCTAGATCCTGAAGAACAAACTCCTGAAGAAGCATTGTCTATATCTAAAGCTGCTGTTTCTGGAGGGTCTGATGGTATTATGCTGGGAGGTTCTACCACAGACGCTGCTGAACTTGATGCCACGGCTAAAATACTTCAAGAAAATCTTGATGTTCCTATAGTGCTTTTTCCAGGAAATATAAGTGGTGTGAGTTCGTATGCTGATGCTATTTTCTTTATGAGTCTTTTAAATTCTAGCAATCCATATTGGATTATTGGGGCGCAAGCATTGGGAGCTCCAGTAATTAAAAAAATGGGAATTGAAACTATACCTATGGGTTATCTGGTAATTGAGCCAGGAGGAACTGTGGGATGGGTAGGAGATGCTAAATTAATTCCACGCAAAAAAGCAGATTTGGCGGCGGCCTATGCCATGGCGGCTGAATATTTAGGTATGCGTCTGATTTATCTGGAAGCCGGTTCAGGTGCAGAACAGCATGTAGATCCAAAAATGATCGGTATGGTCAAAAAAACTACTGATACGATGCTTATTGTTGGTGGAGGAATCCGCAGTGGTGATGAGGCCCATGTTGTTGCTTCGGCCGGTGCTGATATTATAGTTACGGGCACTGTAGTAGAAGATAGTTTTAATGTGGAAGAGAAGATCTCTGAGATTGTGGAAGGTATGAGAAGATAATTTTAGAACTATTTTTTCTTCTTTATATTTAATTTATTAATATTTTATTAAATTTTTCTATTTTATATGGTAACTTACTATTTTGTTTATTTCTATTTTAGATTAATTAAATCTTTTAAAATCTGTTTTTTTATTATATAGATAATTTTATTGAATATTAAAACAAATTATAAAATAAATTAGTTTTTTATATTTCAATTAATGCACAACAATTAGCTGTTTTTAATGGTGATTTTATGAAAAACGAAAAAGTGGCCCATATATTAGATAGAATAGCGGACTTCATGGAAATGAATGACGACATATTTCGTATGAAGGCCTATCGTAAGGCAGCCCATACCGTGGAAACTCTCTCTGATGATATAACTACCTTAACTGAAGAAAATCGTCTGCAAGAGCTACCTGGTGTGGGAAAGGCCATAGCGGCCAAAATCAAAGAAATTGTGGAAACTGGTTCTCTGGAATACTTTGAAAACCTGAAAAAAGAGTACCCGGTGGACTTTGATGCTATGATAGAAGTGGAAGGTCTGGGCCCTAAAACTATAAAACTACTCTATGATGCGTTGGGAGTGGAAAATCTGGATGATCTGGAGCGCCACGCCAAAAGACACCATGTTCGTCGAATCAAGGGCATGGGGGATAAGAAAGAGAAAAAAATTCTTGAAAATATAGAAATGGCCCGAAAAAACTCAGGAAGAAAACTCCTGGGCCATATTCTACCTCTGGCTGAAGCTATAAAACACCAGATTGAAGTTTTAAAAGTAGTGGAAGCTGTGGAAATTGCCGGTTCCATCAGGCGCCGCAAGGAAAGTGTGGGGGATATTGATATACTGGTCATTTCTGAAAATTCTCAAGAAGTAATGGATTATTTCGTATCTTTACCTATTGTTGATGAAATAGTAGTTAAAGGACCATTAAAGAGTACTGTAGTACTTAAAGAAGGACTGGACTGTGATTTAAGGGTATTTGAAAGGGATATATTTGGTGCAGCCATGATGTACTTTACGGGGTCAAGGGATCTGAATATAGAACTCCGGAAAATAGCCATCTCTCAAAATATGAAACTCAGTGAATGGGGACTTTTTAAAGGGGATGAAATAATCACTGGTAAAAGTGAAAAAGATGTTTTTAACTCACTTGGTCTACAATATATTCCTCCTGAGATGAGGGAGAATAGAGGAGAAATAGAAGCTGCCCGTGGGGGAAAAATACCTGAATTAATTGGATATGATGATATTAGAGGGGATTTACAGGTACATACTCAATGGAGTGATGGGAAACATACTATAATGGAAATGGTTCAGGAGGCCCAGAAACTAGAATATGATTACCTGGCCATTACGGATCATCTGGGAACCCTAAGAACTGCTGAGGGAATGAATGACTCTGATATTCTAAATCAGTTTCAAGAAATTGATTCTATTAATGATGAAATGAAAGATTTTACTCTATTAAAAGGCCTGGAAGTGGATATTGACTCTCAGGGAAATTTAAATATTAGTGAAACTATTTTAGCTGAGGTTGATGTGGTGGTGGCCAGTTTACACTCTGATTTAAGGCAAGATTTCTTTGAAATGACGAATAGATTGATTAGGGCTATGGAAAATCCTTATGTGAATATTATTTCTCATCCTACTGGTCGAAAAATTCAGGAACACCGCGAATATGATTTAAATCTGGATAAAATCATGCAAAAGGCCAGTGCTACAGGAACTATTCTGGAGATTAATTCTCATCCTAACCGCCTTGATTTAAGAGATATTTACATAAAAAAAGCCATAGATATGGGGTGTAAATTAGTTATTAATTCCGATGCTCACTCTTCAGGTGAAATGAAAAACATGCAACTGGGAATAGCTACTGCTCGGAGAGGGTGGGCCAGAAAAGAGGATATTATCAATACCTTTGATTTAAAGGAACTTAATAAAATTTTAGGTAATTAAAGGTGTTTAATTTTATTATTTTATTAAATTATTTTATTTTAATTTTTATTAGTTAAAACTATTTTTTCATTATTCTATCTCTTAATGACGGTAAAGAAGTATGTAAAAATATTAAGATTACTAAAGGAACAAAAAACCAGACATGTAAATTAAATGACAGACTTTTATTAAGCAAGCCAATGGTTATAAATTCCATGCTACGGTGATAATTGATTCCCAGGCCACTAATGATTACTATAATTATTACAGCATAAAGAATGTAGGCCGTATATTTTTTCAATTTTTGGTAATCTTGATTGTTTAGGGGAGCCATATAACCATCTTTTTTTAAATTTATAACTTTATTATAAACTTTAAACTATAATTTAAGCAGAAAAACTTTCATTTAAATTACCAGTATTAGAATAACCTCTACTTTCCCAATATCCGGTGTAATTAGTGTTATTGGAAATTTCGATTTTAGTTATCCATTTAACCCATTTATATCCCCATTTACTCTCGGCCACTAATTGAAAGGGGAATCCTCGCTCGGGGGGAATGGTCACATTATTCATTTTATAGGCCATTAAAATATGGTTATTATGCAGATAATCCAAGGGAAAAGAAGTTGAATAACCATCAGCGGCATAAAATATAACTGTTTTACCATCAGGTGTTGGTTTGGTTTCATTTATGAGTTCACTAACTAGAATACCTCTCCATAATATGTTGACGGACCAGCCCTCAACACAGTTAAGGGTAACTACTTTTTGATAGTTTTTATGGTTAATAACTTCTTTATACGTATAATTTTTCGGGTTTTGAACTCTCCCTGTTATTTGTAGTGTATAATTATTAATATCTACCTTTTGAGGGCCTTTAATAGAATTTTCACGAAAATCATTGATAGATGAGAGTTTTTGGCCCTTATAGTCTTTGACCTGGACTGAATCCAGGGTAGTGACATCTGGATTTAAAAAAGCATTTAAGGTGAAGAATGATATTAATCCAATTAATAATAAAATAGAGATTGCAGCTGGTTTATACATAAATCCTCGCAATAATTTTAAATTATTTTATGTATTATGAATTAATTAAGTTTTGAATTAAAGTTCATGGATAATTTATTTATTTCTTAATGAATTTAGATTTTTTGATTTTAATTAATTCTTAATCTATAATGAAATCAAATGAATATATTAACTATATTATTTATTAATTATATTATTTTAGTATCTAAACACAAATTAAATAAGAATGTGAACCAATATAATTAAATATAGACTTTATTAATTGATTGGGAGTTGATTTCATGGTTACCAGTGAAGAAATTAGAAGAAAATTGGAAGAGAAAAAAAGAGCTAAAGTGGGAGGTTCTACCCCTACTAGATCACCAGGCCAAACTCCGACTTCTAAGTCGGCTGTTTCACCACCTAAATCTCCTGGTTCTGGTCTGCCACGACCAAAAGCACCTCCAGTGAGAAAAATTGAAGTGCCAGAACCTGAAGCAGAACCGATTGTGAATGCTCCTGAAATAGAAGCAGAAGAGCCTTCTACTGTAGAAGAAGTAGTAAAACATTGCCCTAATTGTGATGTGGATTATTCCAATGACACTAATTTCTGCCCAGATTGTGGATCTAAATTAGAAGACGTGGTAGAAGAAGTTGTAGAAGACATTCCTGAAGAAGAAGTTGTAGAAGAAGTTTCCACAGAAGAAACTCCAGAAGAACCAGGAATGGTAGTAGTACGGCCCGAAGACATCCCTTTAAACACAGCCACTTTTGCTGATGACATTGTGGTAGTAACCTCTAATTTTGTTCCTGGATTTAAGGCCGTAGAAACCTTAGGGTTTGTATATGGTCTAACTGTGCGAAGTCGAGGTGTAGGTGGCCAAATAGGTGCTGGAATAAGGTCCATGTTTGGTGGGGAAATAAAAGAGTACGTTCAAATGATGGAAGAAAGCCGTAACCAGGCCCTGGAGCGTATGATTGAACATGCCCGTAGTATGGGGGCCAATGCCATTATCAGTTCCCGATTTGATTCAGATCAGATTTCTGATATAATGCAAGAGATTTTGGCCTATGGTACGGCTGTTATTATTGAGGAAGAAGATTCTCAATAATTATTTTTTATTTTTTTATTTTTAGATTATTCCAATTCTTCTTCTGATTTTTTTAAATTTTTTAATACCTAAATTATTATATGTTATTTCATCATTCTATTTCGGCAACCATGTATGTAATAACATGTGAACATTAGATCCAATTAGAATGAAATAAATCTATCAGATCTTGGATTTGTAATTTACTTAAAATTTTCTATTTTATAATAATAACAAATAATAAAAGTAATATTGGATTATAATAGCACATAAATGTTTATTTAAATAAAGTAATATGGGGCTTTAAAATGAGTGTGCTAGAGGATATATTGGAAGAATTCTTTAAAGAATTGAATGATGATGATAAAGTTCCTAATGAACTTATAGATAGCATGAAAAGTTTAATTGAAAATGACGATTTTTCTTCTGAAAATTTATTAGAAATATTGGAAAGTAGTGACTTAAATGGTTCTGAAGATTAAAAAAATGCATATTAAAGCATTTAGGGGTATAAAAGATAGTGAAATTTTACTAAACGAAAAATCTCTTTTGATTTGTGGTGAGAATGGCACTGGAAAAAGTTCAATTGTAGATTCTATAGAATTTTTCTTTAAAGGAAAAGTTTCTACATTAAAAGGAAGTGGAATAACTTTTAATCGGCATGGACCGCACACTAATCATACACAGGAGGATATAAAAGTTGATTTAACTTTTACAGCAGAAAATACTCTTACTAGAACACATAATTCATTTAGTCCAATACCATCTAATTATAAAAAGTATTTTAATGTATCACAAGATGGTGTATTCATTTTACGTAGAAAGCAACTTCTTTCATTTATTGATAACACTCCTTCGGAACGTTTTAATGTCATTAGTGGATTTATGGGAATAGATTATTTAGATAAAATTGAAAAAGCAATGAAAGAATCTGTTTATGACTTAAAAAAAGGAGTAGATGAGAAGGAAACAGGCATCCAAAAAATTTTGAATAATATATCTGAGATTGTTGGAAAAGTAATAACTAGTGAAAAAGAAATTTTACCAAGTTTAAATGAACTATTTAAGAAACATGGTTTGCCTGAACTAACTTCTTTCGAAAAAGCACCCGAACATAGTGCAAAAATGTTTTCAATTGTCAAAGAAGACTCTGATAACTTACAAAATATTATTATTCTTAAAGAAATTCGAGAAAAAACTGAAAATAAAGTTGAAACCGATTCACACTCGAAAATAAAGGATTTCAATATTAAATTAAATGATCTTCTGAAAGAAAACATGAAAGAAAACATGTCTTTAAAATTGTTGCTTGAAAGCGGGAAAGATGCATTAGAAATAGACAAATTAGAGAATAAATGTCCATTGTGTGAAGAAAAAGTTGATAAAAAAGATTTAATATCTAAAATCGAAGAAAGATTGCAATCTTTTGAGAAAACTTCGGAAGACTTCTTAAAATTGAAAGAAGAACTAAAATCAATTAGTGATGAAATAAGTAACCTGATTAATCATGGTAATGATATTCTAAATCAAATAGAAAGATTTGATGAATTTAAAGATGATGAAACAAATTTAAAAGAAAAAATAGATTATTTAGTTAATTTTCAAAAACAGCTGAAATCAGTTTTAGATAAAAATGATCAAATATTGATTAATGATTTTAATACTATCTTAGATGATTTTTCAGATATTTTAATAAATATAAACAAAAAGACTGAAGAATTAATTTCTAAAATTAAAATTACCGACGATGAAAAAAAATTCTTAGATCTATTAGAAGTGCTTGCAGTTGCAATAAGTAAAATCAAAGATATAACTGAGTATAATGATAATTTGAAAGAACTAAAATCTCGATTAGAACTAATAGATAATATTTACAATTCTTTTATTGAATTGAAGAAAAGTAAAATTCAGTCCATTTTTGATTCTATACAATCTGATATTCAAGATTTTTATTCATTACTCCATCCCAAAGAGCCCCATAATAATATAGAATTAAAAATAGTTAGGAACGCAAGTGCTGAACTTAAAATAACTTCTTTTAGTCGTGAAAATCAAGACCCTCGAGCTCTAACTAGTGAGGGGCACCTTGATTCATTAGGTTTATGTATTTTTCTTGCTTTAGTGAATAAATTTAATAAAGATTGCTCTTTGATAGTGCTTGATGATATTGTAACTACAGTGGATTCAGCCCATAGACAGATGATATGTAAATTGCTATTTACACAATTTAAAAAGAAACAATTTATTATAACTACTCATGAAAATTTATGGTATCAACAGTTATTCAAATCACAACAAGTTTTTGGAGTTAATTTTGAAAATTATATTATTTCTAATTGGACAGTTGATGATGGACCTGATTTAAAACCTTATAAAATTAATTTAGATAGAATATATGAGAAAATTTCATCTGGTGACTTATCTTGTGCTGGAAATGAAAGTAGACAATACCTTGAATGGGTTTTAGAAGAGATTTGTAAGTCTATCGATGCAGAAGTCCTAATGAAAGAGAGATATACTGCAGGTGACCTCATGAGTCCTGTCAGAGGCCAGCTGAAAGAAATAATAGCTGATCCAGATATTAAGAAAGAAATAAAAGATGCTTTTAGAGAATTAGAAAATAACAGTATAATGGGTAATATTCTTTCACATAATAACTTATTTGCAGGGAATGTTTCAGCAACAGAAGTTAAAAGATTTGTTGAATCAGTTAAGAAAATACATGATTTAATGACATGCCCGTCTTGTGGAAAATTCATTCAATATCATGAAAGAGCAGGAATTCTTAAATGCCCTAAAAAATGTCCAGATTCAGTTATAATTTCTAATTAATGCATTGAATTTTCTAAAGAAATAGAATGCTATATTTCCAAAAGATTATCATATAATAAATAATAACGACTTAAAAATTATTGTTGAAGGTTATTAGTCCAAGAGAAGACTGAATGGTGAAAATTATATTACTCGCTGTAGAGAGTGGTTAGAGATACCATGCAGGAAATTAGACCACCACTTCTTGAAAATTCTTTACTATAAAGAATGTTATTTAATATAATATGACTAATTATGAACTATTTAAATAACTTCTCGGGAGATGTAAATATATTAACGGATAGTATGCGTCAGATAGCTGAGAAAATCGCTGAACTTTCAGAAAGGGAAATTGGTGAACCTAATATTAAAGAGTTTAAACCGGATAAATTAGATAAAAATCGTTTTTACGAAATTCCGTCAACCCATACATCGAGAAAAATTGCTTGTATTGATGGAGGAAATCAAGAACTTCTTACAACACCTGAATTTTCTGCTCAATTAAATAGGGTTTATTTTAATATTTTTAAAGATAAAAAAAGAGTTCCCATAGAATCGGATATTCCTCAGAAAATTGAATTTTTATCATTGACAACGACGAAATTTGGTAAGAACAAAATTTACTTTGAAACTTCTATTTCACCGATTGATGATGAGTTCAATGAATATTTACCTAATGAAACTAAGTTAACCAGCAGTGAAGTTGATGAAAAAGTCAGTGCGACTTCAAAAGAAGGTATGGAACGTGTAGCTTCAAAAGCTCGTCGGTGTACTGAATGGATTATTGCAAAACGTTTGTTGGATATGGAATTAGATAGTGGAGATATTATAATTAGGGATGGATCTTTGCAAGTAGGCCATAGCCGAGAGAATGAATATGTAAACAAATTATTTAATAAAGCTATTGATGATGGAATTATTTTAACTGGCCTTTCAAAAACATGTAGATTAACCACTACAACACAATTATCTATTATTGCTGCTATTCAAAGGTTATCTAGGGAAACTAAACTTAAATCTAGCAAATGGGTTTATTATCCTATTGCTGAAATGAAAAAGAGTGAACCTAAGCCGTTGATGATGGTGGTTAAAATGAGCAAATTTGCTTATTCGCCATTTAGATTTGAAATGTTGAATAAACAAGCTAATGAACTAGGGCGGAATTCTATTTTGGATATTATTTCTTCCATTGCAAAACAATCAAATGATCTGTCATTGCCAGGGTATCCTTATGGCCTTTTTGACGCTGATAGGTGGGCTAGGGTAACTAATGAAGAAATTGAATCATACAAAACACGTTTTTATTCAGAGATATCTAAAACTGGAATATGGGATGATTTAAAATATAATATTAGAGCTATTGATCTTCATGATAAATTAGATTCTATGTAGGTGATTTAATTGGATAAAATTGGTCAAATTGTAGGTGGCGGATTAAATAACATTTATATAAGGGGAAAAAGTGGAGAAAAATTGGAACTAGGAGATCTTTTAGTTTCAGAATCTAAAAATAAAGATAAAAATTCTATTATCTTCCAAGTTAAAGATATTGAATATAAAAGTCAATTATCCGCATCAACTCATGAAATGGTTTCTGGATTAGAACTTGAGGGATTTGGGGCTGGTTTAAACTGGATGGAACCCGAATTAAGGAATTATGTTGTTGCAAAAGCTAAACCGTTACTTGAAGTTGGAAAAGATGGAAATATCAAAAGCCCAAAAAAACTTCCTGATTTTTTTAATTATGTAAGGATTATTAATAGTGATGATCTTGGATTTTTAGAAACAAAGGATTCTAATGATTACTTACATTTAGGAAAAGTTAGAAGTGGTTCTGAACAGTTAGATGTAGATGTATCTATTGATGCAACCAAAGCGTTAACTCATCACATGTTAATACCTGCAACTACTGGTAGGGGGAAGAGTAATCTGGTAAAAGTGATTCTATGGGGATTAATAGAATCTGAAAATACTGGAATTTTAGTTTTAGATCCTCACAATGAATATTATGGTGATACAATTAATAAAGGATTAAGAGATCACCCTGAAAGTCAAGATATGTTAGATTATTATTCTGTTAATTCTGATGCGATGGGAGAATCATTGATTATTAGTGTCAAAAATATCAGGCCAGAAAATTTTAATGGTATATTTTCCTTTACTTCAGCACAATCAGATGCTATGTATGCATTATATAATCATTTTAGAGAAGATTGGATCTTAAAAATTATTGAAGGTATTGATTCCAATACTTTAAGCAAAATTAGAGTTAGAGCAGAAACTATTAATGTTATTGAGCGAAAATTGGATAGATATATTGGTATTTACTTAAAAGATGATAAAATACGATTTAGAAGCAATATTTTCAAGGGTGAAGAAGGTATTAATACAATTGAAAATATCATTAATTCTCTTGAAGAAGGGAAAATTGTTATTATTGATACTTCTAAATTAAGCGATTCGGAAGAGCTATTTATTGGAAGTATAATTTCAGGAAGAGTTTTAAATAAATATAAAAATTTCAATAGTTCTGAATTGGAAAATAAGCCAGTTATAAGTATAGTTATTGAAGAAGCTCCTAGGGTATTAGGTAAAGACGCTTTTCAGGGACAAATGAATATTTATAGTACAATAGCTAAAGAAGGAAGAAAATTTAAAATTGGATTAATTGCCATAACTCAGCTTGCAAGTGTTATTCCTCGTCCTATATTAGCTAATATGAATACTAAAATTATTTTAGGAAATGAAATGAATGTTGAAAGATCTGCTTTAATAGATAGTGCAGCACAAGATCTTTCTGAAGATAATAGGATTATTGCGAGTTTGGATAAGGGTCAAGCTATTGTAAGTAGTGTTTTCACTAAATTTGCTATCCCTATTCAAATTCCTTTTTTTGATGAATATGTGGATGAATATCTTAAAAATAATCCTCCAAGAAAGAGAGTTACAGGAAAAATTGGTTTGGTAGGTACATAATGTATAAGTTTGCTCATTTGGCTGATTGTCATTTAGGTTTTCAAAAACTAGCAGAATTAAAAGAATTAGAATTTAAAGCTTTTAATGATGCATTGGATATATGTGTTCAAGAAAAAGTTGATTTCATAATCATTGCTGGGGATCTTTTCCATTCTAATCTTCCAGACATGAATGTTGTAAAAAAAACTGTTGCAAAACTAAGGGAAATAAATGAAAAGAATATTCCTATCTATATGAGTTATGGTAGTCATGATTTTAGTCCTAATGCTACTTCTATTATAGATATAATTACAGAAAGCGGCCTTTTAAAAAATATTTATACTCCGGAAATTGTTGAATTGGATGATGGTAACCAAAAAATTGGATTGAGATTTACTACTGATGAAAAAACTCAATGTAAATTAACTGGAATCATTGGAAGAAAAATCGGTCTTGAAGAAGATATTTTTGAATTACTAGATATTGATAGTTTAGAAAATGAAAATGGTTTCAAAATTTTTGTTTTTCATACTTCTATTACGGAATTAATGGATAAATCGTTGTCTAAGATAGTAGATAGTATTTCAATAAATAAATTTCCAAAAGGTTTTAATTATTATGCCGGAGGCCATATTCACAAAAAAATTTTTACTGAGTCCGTTGAAGGTAGAGGCCCGGTTATTTACCCCGGTTCCCTTTTTTCAGGATATCCCCGAGATTTTGAGATTAGTGCTAAAGGTGAAAAAAGAGGGTTCTTCATAACTGAATTTGAAAATGATATAATCGATATAAAGTTTCATGAGATTAAAGTGGCTGAATATGAATTTATTTTATTGAGTGTTAATGATGAAACATCTTATCAGTTCTATGATCGGGTATTGAATGAAGTTCAGGAAATAGATGTGAATAATAAAATTGTTATTTTAAAGCTTGAGGGAGAACTCTCAGGTGGTAAAACATCTGATATAAATCTTTTCGATATTAGAAAAACTTTGAATGAAAATGGGGCGTTTAGTGTTAATATTAATCATCATAGTCTAAAATCTAAAGAATTTTCTAATATAACTACTAAAGGTGAAAATAAGGCTGAAATTGAAGAAAATATTCTTAGAGAGAATATTGGAACAGTCAATATTAACATTGAAAACTTAAAAGGCGATAAAGGCGCTCAAAAAGCATATGAACTTGTTAATATATTAAGACATGACTCAAAACTTAATGAAAAAAAACAGGATTATAAAAATAGAATTATTAAAGATGCTTTAAATCTTTTAGATGTTGAGGTGTTGCCTGATGATATTTAAAGCACTTAACCTAGATAATATTAGAAGTTATAAGCGTTATCAAATTGATTTCCCATTAGGAACTTCTCTTTTTGAGGGGGATATTGGCTCTGGAAAATCTACTATTTTAATGGCCATTGAATTTGCTTTATTTGGATTGGGTAATCAAAAAGGAGATTCATTACTTAGAAAAGGATCGAAAAGAGGTACTGTTGTCCTAGAATTTGAAAATAATGGTAAAAACTATCTGGTTGAAAGAAGTCTGACTAGAAAAGATAAGAGTGCGCCTGTAAGGCAAGGAAAATCTATTTTAAGTATTGATGGGGCGATTTATCAATTTTCTCCTACAGAAATTAAAGAGAAAATATTGGAAATTTTGAATTTTAATGAATCTCCAAATCCAAAATCTCAGAGTTTTATATTTAGATATGCCATTTATACCCCTCAAGAGGAAATGAAAAATATATTGTCCCAAAAACCGGATGTTAGGCTGCAAACACTCAGAAGAGCATTTGGAATAGAAGAATACAAAATTGCTATAGAAAATTCTTTATTAATTTCTAATTACCTAAAAGAGATAAAACGGTACTTTGAGGGCCAAATAGTTAATCTCAATGATAAAAAACAAGAATTTGAAGAACTTCATAAAAGCAAGCTTAGCGCTGAAAAAGATATGGGTTATTTAACAATAGAACTTTCTAAATATGAATCAATCCATGATAAAGAGAAATCTGAATTAGAACAGCTTAATTCTATCGAGGCTAAAATAAAAGAAATTAAGGTTCAGATACCTCATTTAAAAACTCAAATTAATGACAAAGAGTTATTAATAGCTAAATACTCAAATGAGATTAAAAATCTTGAAGATGAGAACCAGTTATTAAATCAAGATATTGCAAACTTTAAAAAAGTGGAAAAACCTTCAAATCTGAATGAAGAACAAATTAAAGGAAATATATCTGCTCTTAAATCGACAATTAATAAAAGGAATGAAATTTTAGCCAAAAAATCTTTTTTAAATGATGAAAAAACAGATTTAGAGTCAAAATTAGGAGATTATAAAGTTTCGGATGTTCTTGACTTGACTAAAGAGAAACAAAATATTATTAAAGCTTTAGAAAAGAAAGAGGATTTAATTACTGGGACAGAAGAGCAGAATAATGAGATTTTGAAAAATAAATTTAGAATTGGCGCTGTTATAACTGAACTAAAAGAAAAACAAAGTAATTTAGACGGGGTTAGTGATGTTTGTCCGATCTGTGATAGTGTATTAGATGATTCTAGAAAAAAATCAATAAAAAACGAAAGAGAAGCTCAAATTCTTGAAAAATCAAAAGAAATTGAAATTATTGAAGAACAATTGAATAGAAAATCCGAGGATTTAAAAAATCTATTAAAAGAAAGAGATGATTATAAAAATTTAATAATAGAATTTGGATCTCTTATTGTTCAAAAAGAAAAATTAGATAATTTAAATGGTGAAATATTTAAATTAAATAATGCTTGTAAAGCATTAGACCTATATATGTCTTCTTTAGAAAAAGACTCATCTGAAATTTCAACTCCTAATGAATTGCTATTTTTTTATGAAGAAATTTTGGAAAAGATTAGATACTTTAACAAAATTCAAGGGGATATTGCACAATTAAATAATCAATTAATCAAAAATCAGAACAAAATACAAGAAAAATCCCTTGAAATCGAATCTAACTCTGCAAGCAAAGAAGTATTGTCAAAAACTCTTTTAGATGCAAAAAAGGAATCTGAACAACTATTTGATATTTCTGATCAAATCGAGAAACTTAAAAAAGAACACCAGACAACAAGTTTTAAATTTCAGGATTTGAAGGCGAGATATGTCAAAACTAAAACATTAATCGATCGTTTTGAAATTGAAATAGAGAAAATAAACTCTGAAATTATAAATAAGGAAAAAATAAAGTCACGTTCAAATATTGTAAATGATAATTATATTTGGATTAATGATTATCTGATTCCAACTCTTAATTTGATTGAAAAGAGAATGATGAAAAAAATATTCATAGATTTTAATAATAACTTTCAAAAATGGTTTAAAATTCTTATTGACGATTATTCTAAGGCTGTTAAAATTAATGAAGAATTTACACCTATTGTTGAACAGGATGGTTTTGAACAGGAAATCAATTATTTGAGTGGCGGTGAAAAAACTAGTGTTGCATTTGCATATAGGCTAGCTTTAAACAGCATTGTTCAAGTAGAATCAACTAGTTTGGAATCTAATGTTCTTATTTTAGATGAACCTACAGATGGATTCAGTAAAGAACAACTTTTTAAAATTAGGGACATTTTAGATGAATTAAAAACTGAACAATTAATTATGGTTTCACATGAACAAGAACTGGAGAGTTTTGCAGACCATACATTCCGAGTTGAAAAAGTTGATGGTAATTCAACTATAGTTGATTTATGATGTGTACGGGCCAGTAGGTAAGACCACACTGGACATGATAAGTGGTGGAGAACGAATAGCTGTTGCATTAGCATTAAGGTTAGGGATTACCAAGGCACTTTCCGGTGGCACTCTTGAGCTTATAATGTTGGATGAACCTACCATACATTTAGATACTTTCCGCCGATCAGAACTTATTGATATTTTAAAAAGAATGTCTATTATTCCACAGATGATAATTGTAACTCATGATGTGGATCTGGAAGAAGCCGCGGAAAATATCATTAAAGTGGAGAAAGTAGAGGAAATTTCTAGGGTAATGGTGGAATAGTAAATAAGTGCATTAGGGGATAGATATGATGTTGTAATTTACTCAAGTTTAATTTCCATTATAATTATTTTATTTTTCAAATATTTTTTTTAAAAAAATCAATAAAAACACCATAAATTGAAAAATATCTCTTAATACGCCTTAATTAAAAATAAGTAACATGGTGTAATATAAATCGTTTTTAAGGAATATTAAAATCTTATTTTATTGATTGCCACCTAAAACTTCCTTCTTTGTAAAGGCCTTACTTTAACTATTTTAGAATACATTTTAATTAGGGTTATTATATTAAATTATGTCACATTTAATGCTCTGAGCTTGAAAATAGGCTCCCATATCTCTTATCTCTATAGGACTATATCAATCTCTTTTAAAAGGCTTTTAAATCCTAAAAAAGTCCCTAAAAGCGTCTTATTTTTATTTTCCGACCAAAGCATTTATAAGTGTTGCAGACTAAAGTTCATTTTTCCAAGATGGGTCTTATGAGTTCAAGACACTTGGAAATGGAGGCGATAAAATTACGCGAAACAAAGTTTTTGCAGTGCTTTTTGCACTAAGTATAGTTGCAGGAATATTACCTGTATCATTTGCAGACAATAATCAAGAAAAGACTAAATTTAAATTAAATGAATCTAATACTCACGTTAAAGTTGACAAGGCCGTAGAAGTAAATGGGGCCTATAAATATAAGAAGTACAAAAAGTACAAAAAGTACTCTTATAAGAAATCCAGTGGATATCGTTACAGTAAAATTGGAGACTGTTGGGCAATGAGTAACTACCTTTACAAAAAATTAACCAAAAAAGGTACTAAAGCTAGAATTGTCCAGTATAAAACCAAAATGTCTTCCAGACACAGGTCCGTCCAATTATATAAAAATGGAAAATGGGCAGATTATAATTACAAGGCCAATGGTATTAATAAGATATATAATGCCACTTCCAGTAAACCCGGTATGAAAGTAATTGCCACTTCTAAAGTATGAATTCATACTCTTTAAAGAGAAAGTAAATATATTCTTTCTCTATTTCTATTTATTTTATAAATGAGTTTTAATTCAATCATTAGAATATGATTGATTATTTTTTATTTTACATATTTTTTAATAGGTTCTATTTTTATTCCAATTTTTGAAAAATATTTAGTTCTGATTAAATTGATGAATTAATTTTCTTAGTGTTTTATTTTCAATTTTATTGTTGTTGAAAGTTTTTTTAAATACTTCCGTATTGGTTTTGGGCATTCATAGAGCAATATATTTTTAAATAAGTCTGTATTGGCCTTATAGTAACGTTATAGTAATATATATTAACTTACAAGTTCAAAGATTAATCTATAATTTTAAATTTAGAATAAATATAGTAACCAAATTTGAATTAGGAAATAATCTTTTTGAACTTTGATAAATTGATTCATGTATTATAAAATGAAATTTCAATGATTTTAATGATGATAAGGGGATATCATGGCCGATAACGATCAGTATAAGTGGGGAGTAGTATTAGTTGCCTGTTTGGCAATTTTTATCATAGTTTTAGACACATCTGCAATGAATGTGGCGATAACAACATTGGTAGTAGAATTAAATACAACTTTGTCTGAAATCCAGGGTATTATAGCATTATATGCTCTGATAATTGCTTCTTTTATGTTATTAGGGAGCAAACTCCAGGATATCATGGGAAGAAAAAAGACATTTTTGATAGGATTAGGTATTTATGTTATCGGAACAACTATAGCCACTTTTAGTACCTCTGCAACCATGCTTCTTATAGGATGGGCGATTTTCGAAGGTATTGGTGCTGCTTTGATTTTCCCAGCCACCACAACTCTGGTGGGATCCAGTTATAAAGGCAAAGATAAAATAACTGCTTTTAGTATTTGGGGTGGAGTAGCAGCAATGGGGGCAGCTATAGGCCCTATTATCGGTGGAATATTTACCACATATTTAACCTGGAGATTAGTATTTGGATCAGAAATAGTAATTGTGGCTGTAATTTTCTTGCTCAGACATTACCTATCTGAATCAACACCCACTCTCCAATGGAAAGATTTGGATATTTTAGGAGCAGTGCTTTCCATAATATCTTTAGTATTGATAGTTACGGGTATATTATTCCTCAGCGACCCCATGAACTGGGCATATGTAACTGTGTTACTAGTTTCAGGATTAATTCTCTTTGCAGTCTTTTTATTATGGCAGAGAAGGAGAATTAATAAACATTCACAACCACTAATTGATATATCCCTTTTAAAGAATCGTCTATTTGGTTTAGGTACTATTAACTCAGTTATACAGCAAATACCTCTAGCAGGATTTCTTTTTATTATACCTGTATTCCTCCAGCAAGTCATTAAACTCAATGCTTTCAACACCGGATTTGCTCTTTTACCAGCATCAATTACTATTCTAGTGGTGGCCATAGTAGGTGCCCGGTTATCAACCCTTATGGACTCTAAATATGTGGTTATGATTGGTTTTCTTATCTCAGCAGCAGGAATGATAATACTGGCCCCAGTATTTAATGTAAATACTCAAATATCAGATATCATTCCAGGATCAATAGTCTTTGGTGTAGGAATAGGCCTTCTAATGTCACAGTTAACTAATCTTGCCATGTCCGCTGCCAGAGATGACCAAGAAACTGATGCTTCTGGTTTATTCAACTCATTTAAGAATTTAGGTTATTCTATTGGAACTGCATTAATCGGTGTTTTCCTTATAGTGGGGATGTTTTGGGGAATTAGTGCAGGAATAGCATCTACAGGGCAGGCTGGGAATATGACAAACGAGGAAATACAAAGTAATGTTATATTTAACTACTTTGAAAAGATGCAAACCGGCACACCTCCGGAAGTATCGCCACAATTACAGCCGTATACTACGGAGATTATTAATTCGTCCATTAGTTCTGCAATGAAGCAATCATTCTATGCTATGGCATTAATCATGATCTTAGGATTTATAACCAGTATTTTTATTCCAAAGAGAAAAGAACCTAATCCCTAGTTTGGATAAATTATTTTATCCTATGGACCAAATAAATTAGATATAATCATGAAATAGATAAAATACGAAATATATAAAAGAATTTAAAACAATTGTTAAAAAAATATAATATTATTAAAATAGTTTTATAAATTTTAGGGAGAATTAGATGCTAATTATAACTACACCAAACATTGAAGGGAAAGAAATAACTGAATATCATGGATTAGTAACCGGGGACTCTCTTTTGGGAGCAAACCTCTATAAAGATATGTTTTCAGGAGTCAGAGATGTGGTAGGTGGAAGAACCTCCAAGTATGAGGAAGAGCTTTCCAATGCCAGACACATGGCTCTTAATATTGTGCAAGAAAAAGCAGAGAAAATGGGTGCCAATGCTGTGGTGGGAATTCGGGTGACTTATCATAATCTCGGGGGAACCATGGGAAATACTATAATGGTAACTATATCTGGAACTGCAGTTTCATTTAAGGAATAATTTATCATATTAACTTAATTCTTGAGGTGAATCTTTTTGCTTGCTTCTGAGAGAAATTTTTTCGTAGAAAAACGTTGGGCATTGGTGGCCATAGGCCTGGGAGTTTTAGTAGGTTTTCTTTCCGCCCTAATATGTGTTAGATGGCATTTAATTATTTTTGGATTTAATATAATGTATATTATTTCTCCTTTAATGGCTGGATTTGTGGAGACCGTCATAGCCCGTAAAAAATACGGTAAAAGTACAGGAGCTATTAGTGCTCTTTTAACATTCATTTTAATCAATATTTATGGCTGGTTTGTTTACCCTCGCTTAGCAAAAGAACCAGTTACACTTAGTTTAATTACTGTAGTTGCCATATTACTTACCATACAAGCAGCATTCCCCATATTAGTGAATCATATTCTTTTCGTAGTTGTTCTGGGTACCATCAGGAAGATTATTGAATTTTTAGTCTTTGTTCCTTCAAAAATTATGAGAAAACCTCCTGAAGTCAGGGTATTGGAGGATATTAATGAACAATCTGAGGACCAGATTTTTCTGGATGAACTAAACATACCTTTATTGTCTGTTGCTCCGGCTGATGGAGGAAAAATAAAAAAATATATGGGTTTAGTTGGTGGAGAAGCTGTAGCTCAAGAAAAAGGACCTGAAAATATGGTTTCAAAGATTACCAAGGTAATTGAACCTATGCAACTTGATGATATTGATTTAAGTGAGGCTAGAAAACTGGCCATATCTAGAATGCTTGAAGAAGCTGAATCAATGGGTGCCAATACTGTTGTTGAAGTTTTAATTGGCTATGTTTCCATGGGTGGATTACAAGGAACTGCATTTATTGTAACTGCCACTGGAACAGCAGTTCTATGTGATAAATGAGTAATTAATAGCGTAAGTCATTCAAAAATTATTAATAATATTTTTAAATTTTTTTTGCTTTTTAAAAATAGAAATTATAAAAGAAATTAGTATTTATTTTTATTCCTACTTCGGAATATAAAAAAGGCCACAATGCCCAAAATTATTAAAATTACTACTATAAAAGCTATTATTCCAAAGATTCCTATAAATCCTAATTTTCCCAAGAAGCCCAGTTTTACTAAACCCCCTGATTTCAATCCTCCGATTTTTAGTGCTGTAATAAACATCTAATCACCTCTTTTTATAAAATATAACTTTTTAATAATTAAATTTTATATCAGTATTAACTTATTATCTAAAATATGGGTTCTTATTAAAATTCACAGTACTCATCCACTTCATCATTCAAAAGGCTCTTTATGGATGCTGCAATACAGGATGCACTCCAACCAATAACACCATTACTGAGCTTTTCTAATTCTTCCGGAACATTTTCCATTCCATAGGGCCGAATAAGGAGCACTGGTTTTTCCAACTCCTGGGCCAAATTCAATACAGTCATTATTAGATTTTTATAGGTGGGATACAGTCTTGATAGGACAATTACTTGGTCAGCATCAGTAATCTGGCCTTTAATCACGGTTTTTAACGCATCCATATCTGCTGTTCCAGAAAGACTATTATCTGAATGATTCTCATAGTTAAAATCATGGGCATCTTCCAGCCTTCCAGTAAATCGCCGGTATTCTTCATCAGTTTCCGAAACTTGAGTAATGAACAGATGATAAGTTTTTTGATCCATTTCTTCTTCAAACATGAGTTTTAGCACCTTTTCATTCTTTAGAGCATATTATTTTATAAGTTAATACTATTTATTTGATACGAAGTAATAATAAATATTAAACCTATTTATTAAATTATTAGTTATTATTTATTAACGTATATTGTAAAGATTTTGGTTACAAAAATTAGATTTTAAATATGAATATTACAAAATAAAAAAATTCAAAATAGAATTAACGGGTTAAAAGAAATGCAGAAGCAATATCGAATATTGCAATCAATGTTGCTGCAGCTGCTATAAATGGATTACTATATAATCCTGTCTTTCGTCATCACTTTTTATCCAGGACTCATCAGTTCCTACTATTTTCCTTCAAAAACTAAAGATTATTATATATTTAGTTATAAATATGTTAACTGTAGGTCCATGATTGATATTCTAAACCATATTCTTCATGGATCTGCTATTATAAATTTATTATCATAACTTCTGGTTGTAAATGTTCTTTTATATTGGCCATACACTCTTAGTATAAGATATATTTGATTTTCTTTAATTAAAAAATTGCTTGGCTAATTATCATAATTAATAATTTTTTTGATATGAAAAATAAAAAAGTGTTAAAATAATAGGTTAATATACAACAAATCACATAAAAAATAAAAATTAAAAGATTAAATAGACCTTTTAGACTCAATTAATTCCTTTAATTTATTCTTATCCACGTTCCGAGTAAATAATGGAGAATCATCTTCATTATAAACAGAAATATTCTCTTCAAAGGTCTTAACACCCTCTTTAACATAAAAAATTCCCAATGGAAACTTTCCTTCTCCATCATGAGGGCCTTCAATAGCTCTTTTAAAGGCCTCCACTTTATCATCAGCAACATAAGAGTCTTCCAAATAATAAGAATTCTCTTTAAACCATTGGAATGTATTTACTTTGTTAAAGGTCACACAGGGCTGGAATATATCCACCAAAGCATATCCCTGATGATTAATGGCATTTTTAATGATTTCTTTGGTTTGATTGATATCACCAGAGAAGGCCCTAGCCACAAAGGTAGCTCCTAAGGATATAGCTACTGACAATGGATTGAATGGCTCTTCAAAAACTCCATCCACCTGGAAGGATGTTTTAAAGTGGGATTGGCTGGTGGGTGAGGCCTGTCCCTTGGTTAATCCGTAAACCATGTTGTTGTGGACGATATTGGTAATATTAGGGTTACGTCTTATGGTGTGCATGAAGTGATTTCCACCTTCACCATAGGTACATCCATCTCCACTCACCGCAATAACCGTCATTTTATTATTGGAAGCTTTAATTCCTGTAGCAGGGGAAAGTGATCTGCCGTGCAAACCATTGAATACATTAGCTTTGATATAGTGGGGTAATTTACCGGCCTGCCCTATACCCGAGACCATAACCAGTTCTTCTGGTGGAATCTCCAGCTCACCCAGAGCCATTTTTAATGATTTTAATATAGGGAAATTACCGCAACCAGGACACCAGGCCACATCTGCGTGTTCCATGTCATAAATTTTCGGATCCATTTTAACACCCCTTTAAACTTCTCCTAATTGATATTTTATTATTTCCACTACTTCTTCTACTGAAAATGGCATTCCATTAAATTTCAGGGCCTTTTTACCCACTTTAAAACTAATTTCGGTTTTAATTAAGTTTGCAAATTGTCCTTTAGCATTATTTTCCAGTAAAACCGTTTTCTCAGCCATCTCCAACATTTTCTCTGTTTCTGGATGTAAGGGATATACTTGTTTAAAGTGCAGGAATGCCACATCTTTATTTCCTAATTTTTCCACAGCTTCTCGAATAGGCCAGTAAGTTGATCCCCAGCCAATTACCAGAAGCTTGAACTTTTGCTCTTTTTTCAAATTAGGAGCACCACTATAGAATAATTCTGGTTTAAATGCATCTTCTAGTATTTTATCCATTTTATTCATTCGTTTTTCAACCATAGCAGTTCGGATATCCAGATTTTCAGTGATATGGCCCTCTTCTGTGTGTTCATCAGAATCGACAATGGCCAGGCCAGTGCCATGACCGGGAACTGTACGGGGTGATATGCCGTTTTCAGTGAGTGCATATCTAAGATACTCTGGAGAACTTTCTACCAGGTAATCTTCTACTTCCAGACTATCCAAATCCAATGATGGAGTATTATAATAAATATCGGCAAAATACTGGTCAGTTAAAATAAAAACAGGTATTTGGTATTTTTCTGCCATATTAAATGCATAATGGGCCACTTCCAGGGCATCTTCAAAGTTTCCAGGTGCATAAATTATTCGGGGAAATTCTCCAGGGCTGGAATAAAGGGCCAAATCTAGATCTTCCTGAGCAGTACGGGTGGGAAGTCCCACGGCAGGCCCGGGCCTTTGTGCCAGATAAATAACAATAGGAGTTTCTATCATTCCAGATAATCCCACTGCTTCACTCATGAGGGCAAAACCACTTCCTGAGGTGGCCACTATCGATCTGGCTCCAGCATAAGAAGCACCTAGTCCCATATTAATAGCAGCAATCTCATCTTCAGCCTGTTCAAAAATCATATCAAAATCATGTGCATTTTCAGCAATAAAAACCTGCAGAGGACTGGAAGGAGTCATAGGATAAGAAGACATGAATCTACATCCTCCAGAGATACATCCCAGACCAACTGCTTCGGTTCCATTTATTAAAAGTTCATCTCTCAATTGAAGGGCCTTCGAAATATCAATAGAGATTTTTTTTGAATCTAATATGCTTTGCCCCATTACATAACCAGCACTTCCAGCTTTCAAATCATTATCTAATATTTTCTCTCCCTTCCGGGCAAACATAGCAGTGATACATTCATCAAAGGCCTCTTTTTCAATTCCCAGTAGGCAGGATAGGGCCCCTGCAGCAATTACATTGGAGTAGATGGGACTTCCCAGCTCTCGAGCCTTTTCTAGAAAAGGAACTTTGATTAAATTGTATTTACTACTATCCAGCTCTTTTAAAATATTATCATCACATATAATCACTGTTTCTGGTGATATTCTATTTTCCAAGTGTTTCACAGATTCTTCACTCAAGGCCACCAGGATATCAATCCTATCTACATATGATCTAACTCTTTTTGATGAAGCACGTATCTGGGTGGAGTTCTGCCCTCCTCTAACCCTTGACATGTATTCTTTAGTAGAAAATACGTTATAAGCTCCGGCTTTAATGGCCTTAACCATGATGCTTTCTACGGTTTGAATTCCCTGCCCTGCTTCCCCACAGAGGACAATAGAAACGTCTTCTTCAAGTTTTAAATTAGACATTAGTTCACCTTTTTCCCTTTTTCCATTTTAATCAAACTGAATTAAACAGATTTTAAATTATAAATCCATTAAATTAATATCAATTTAAATTATTAAATCAAAATACCGATTTAACAAATGTTTTGTTTAAAAAAATCCACAACTTTTTAATCCTCGCTTTTTTAGATATTGCTGGTGATAATCTTCAGCCATATAAAATGTTTTTGCTGGTTCGATGACTGTTACTATTTTTTTCCCAAATTGACCAGAGGATTGCATTTTTTCTTTTGATTCTTCAGCGTCTATTTTTTGTTTAGAATTTTGATAAAAAATAACTGATCGATATTGATCCCCAATATCAGGGCCCTGTCTATTTAATGTGGTGGGGTCGTGGCTGACCCAGAAGATATTCAGTAAATCTTGGTAGGAAATTTCCTGTGTATTAAAAAGGATTTCTACTACTTCTACGTGATGAGTATTCTTTTGACACACCTCTTCATAGGTTGGATTTTCGGTTATTCCACCCATATACCCCACGGCAGTTGATTTCACTCCATTCAATTTCCTGAAAGTTTCTTCAACTCCCCAGAAACATCCCGCTCCAAAAGTAGCTCTTTCCAGATTTTCTCCAGATGGATCAACTTCAGATTTTAAATCTTTCATTATTAGCCCCCATGTTTTCCAGTATTTTTCTTATATAATTACAAATTATTTAGATCATGATTTCAACATTATAATTTCAATATTACTATTATGTTTGTTAAGGTACAAATTATTTGAGGAAAAAGATTTTTTGAAAATAAAAAAATTTAAAAAATATACATATTTTAATAGTTCAGATTAGGGGCTATGATTAAAAATATATGGATTATCCAACATATTATTAATTATAAAATAATTTTAAGATGTATATTCTCGTATGGGCCTTATAATCACTTGATTGGTATTGATTAAGTTGAAAGTATTTAAGAGGGATATCTATGGAAAAATGTATTTTGCAGGGACAGCTGGTGGATGATAAAGAAATTCCTATCTATGACATTCAAGTAAAGGTTATTGCTGATTATTCTTCAACTTTTGCAGAGGACCCTGCTCTCGGAGATACCGTAACTGATAAAAATGGTAAATTTGAAATAGATTTCCCTTTAAACCCTGAATTCAAGGAAAATAAGAAAAATAAGATAAAAATAGAATTTTCCATAGATGAAGAGATGATAATGAATATTTCTAAAGATATTCAAAATTCCTATGATGGTATTAAAAATGAAATTGACTTTGGAATTATAAAATTTAATAATGGAAATATTGGAGTTAAAGGGCGAATTATAGATGAAAAAGGAAATCCTATAGTGGGATTACCAGTAATTGCTGAAGATGTTGATTATGGGAAGCTAGAATTAAATGCTCTGGACCTGATTGGGTCTAAGGTTAAATCTTTTATTAAAAATCAAAATATAATTCCTAATGAAGGAGTTTTAGGCAATTCTATGGATTTTATAAAGGATAAATTCCAAGTTTTACTCTTTTTCAGGGATGATTATTTAGGATCCTCAGTTACAGATGAACATGGTTATTACCGCATTGCTTATCCTCAGGAAAAATACAAAGAAATTCTGGACAAGGAACCTGACATAAAAATCATAGTTAAGGATAAACTGGGAGTATTTGAGCTTAGAGAGACCGAAGTTCACCAGAACATAACCAGCACTTTTGAAAAAATAAATGATATTATTATTAACCGGGCTGAGATTGAGGGCTGGCAGGTTACCTTAAATACTGATTCCCCATCCAGAATTAGTGCCCATAATAATTTTGAAATATTGATTGATAATCATCAGGCCTGGGAAAAATTGGTGGAAGTGGTAGATGAAGCAAAATCTTATCTTTATTTAACCCAGTTTGTATTTTACCCAGAATTCATCCCCAAGTTTTTTTCATCTGCAATTGATTCATCTGATTATAAAAGTGACGATACTTTAGCATATAAACTCCTACAAGCTCAAAAACGGGGAGTTGATGTTAAGATTATTATAAATGAGAATCGAGTCGTCCCTGATAATTACGACGAGTTAAGTGATTACTTTAAAGATAGTGATGTGGAAGTAAGAAGATACCCGGCCAAAGGACCTTATTCCATGCACGCCAAGGTTTTTGTTGCTGATGGAGAAAAAGCATTTATAATTGGATCACCATTCACTCAGAGTTACTGGGACACTAGTAAACATGATATTAATGAGCCAAGGCGTCTGGAAAAGAACGAAGGCCCTTACCATGATGTTTCCACCTATTTTGAAGGCCTGGTAATTAATCACTTGGAAGAGTTTTTCAGGGAACTGTGGAATTATCTATCTGACCTTCATTTTAATGGTGAAAATAAAATAACCGATAATAGATCTTTAAATAAGGAAATAATCAATGATAATACCTCAAAAAAACTACCTAATTTCAATCCACTTTTAAGAGTTGAAAACGAGTCTATACAAATAGTAAGATCTATCACTCCTCAATCTATAAGTGAAAAAGGAGAAACAGGGGTATTAGAGGCTTATCGAAAAGCTATAACTAATGCCGAAGATTACATTTATCTGGAAAACCAGTACTTTACCAATAAATACATTATAGGTGCTTTGAAAAAAGCAGTGGAGCTTAAACCAGACTTACAGATAATTTTATTATTAAACGAAGTTCCTGATGTTCCCACCTACCGGAGCTGGCAGCATTACGGTTTTGAATTTATGGGCCTTGATTTAGAAAAATTAATCATTGAACACCCTCAAATTGGAGTTTTTGCCAAGTGGTCAGGTAAATTCCAAAATGGAAAAAATAAACTTCGTAACTGTTACATTCACAGTAAAGTGGCTATTATAGATGATGTATGGGCCACCATAGGTACTTCTAATCTGGATGGTTCTTCTTTAAGTTTTTCTGAGGAGTTTGGAAGCAGTGAATTATCACAAAATCATCGTAACATGGAAATGAATGCTGTAATGTTTGATTTGGAGTCTCCGCGCTCATTTAAAATTGAAAACTTTAGAAAAATACTGTGGGGAGAGCACTTAGGAATGGATATTAGTAATCTGGAAAAACCTCAAGATGGTTGGCTTGATTTGTGGAAAGACAAGGGTTATCACAATATTAGACAGCTAGAAAATGAAGAGATTATTCTCCATGGCGGAATATTACCTTACAGTACTAAGAAAACTCCTAAAGAGCAAATTAAAGATCTAGTGGAACAATACAGAAGAATAAAAGGAAGATTCAATCGTTAATTTAAATTAACATTGAATTTTTTTCGGATTGATGTATGGGACGCAGTGGCCTAATTTTTTAGCATTTTTAAATGGATAACGGTCTTGAATTTATGGTTATTACTAACCATAGAAAATAATTTAAGTTAAAATTATAAATATATCTTTTTATGAATTTGACCGGTTATTTAATTTATTTAGCTTTATTTAGTTCTATTAATGCTCTTTTTAAAAATTAAACATAGTTTATCAGTTAAAATATTATGTTCATTAATATTATATATCTTGTTAAACAAAAAAACTGTATAAAATCTTCAATATTTTGAATTATTTCAAACCATATTAATTCGATTTTTTCAAATTTTCATACAAATTAATTAAAAAAATTTATAGCATTAAAACATTTAATCAAAAATTGTTAATATAATATAAATAAAATTTAAGTATATAATTGGTATTATTATATTATTATAAAAATTTAATTAAGAAATTATCCACTAATTATCTCATAAAATAAATATATAATATTCAAAAATAAATAATTTTTAAACATATTAATTTGTTCAATATTTTAATTTTAGGTGTACTAATGAAAATAGCAGTTCTTGGTCTTGGTGTTGAAGGGAAAAAAGCTGTCAAATCTCTTAAAGTGAGAGATTACAGTGTTTATGCTAGTGACTTAAATAATGAAGTTTCTATGGATGATTTAAAGGAGATTTTAAACGAATCTGAATTTGATTTAGGATTCCATGACATGGAAAAAATACAATCTGCCGATGCGGTGATTGTCAGCCCCGGGTTGTGGAAAAGTGATCTGGCCAATCAAATAAAGGATTCTAAAAAAACTCTCCCTGATGTTCTACAATCCCACAAATCAATATTTACCATTGGAGTTACCGGAACCAACGGCAAAACCACCACCACCTACATGATAAAGGAAATACTTGAAAAATCAGGTTTAAAGGTTCTGGTGGGTGGAAACGCCGGAGGAGGATTTGAAGGATACGCCGAAGTAGTCCTGCAATCCCATGTGGAAGAATACGATGTGATTCTGGTGGAAATCTGTGATATGACTCTTGAATTTTGCGATCATTGTTTTGACATTGATATGGTGGTTCTAACCAACCTGGAACGAGATCACATGGACGTGCATGGCTCTTTAGATAATTATTACCGTAAAATCGATAAATTTCTGGAAGGTAAAAAGGCCATAATGAACAAAAATGATAAAAGCTTACAAAAACTCTCTAAATCCGCTCAATCATGTAATTTTTACGATGAATGCGAAAGTAAGATTCAAGTAGTTGGTAAATTTAATAAATTAAATGCTGGTGCAGCACAGGCCACTGCCCGGGCCATTAATATCGATAAAACAATTATAGAAAATGCTTTAGCTGAATTCCATGGAATTGAAGGCCGTATTAAATCTTATTATATAAATGAAAGTGAAATATTTGCCGGTAAAACAGATAATGCCCATGCCACTTCCGTTGTATTAAAAGAAAGGAAATTCAAGGCAATTTTCCTGGGGACTCCTCGAAAAAATGAAACCTGGAGATTGGATATAATAGATGAAGCTTCTAAATCTCAGCCGGAGGTAATAGTTCTTTTCCCAGGCCTTGAAAATACATTGGATTTGGCGTTGGAAAGATTAAAATCTATTAATTTCAAAGGGAAAGTATTAACTATAACAGATTTAGATAAATTATTAGAAATAATTATGGAAATGACTCAAACTTATAAATATATATTTATTGGTGGAAATGGCCAGAATAAAATCCTGGAAATTCAAAAAAAGCTTGATGTACTGGCTAAAGGTTGATTAACGTGATCAAGGATAAAAAAATTCTCGTAGTAGGGGCTGGAAACGCTGGACGCCCGGCAGCTAATCTTTTAAATTATTTAGGTAATTCGGTAAGAGTATCAGATAATAAAGACTTCAATTCACTTCCTAAAAAAGCCAAAAATAAGATTAAGGAACTGGAAAAGAAAGGAATTGTATTTGAGTTGGGAACTCACATATTTGACAGTGTCCTATGGGCCGATGCCATATTTGTATCTCCCAACATACCCATTGATTCAGATATAAGAAAATTCATTGAAAATTCTCGCTTAAAAAAGGATATTAAGGAAATAAAAACTTCAGATATTGGGGAAATTCTTAATAATCTTATTAAATTGCCCATGATAGGTATTGCTGGTACGGATGGAAAAACAACCACTACCAACATGATAAATCATGTTATGGAATCAGAATCCTTTAGGACACTTGTATTCTCATCATTACAGGATTCACTGGTTATTGAAGGACTGGTGGATATAGTAGTTAATGAAGAAAATCAAAGTAAGGATTTTGCTATTTTTGAATTACCCCACGGAACTATACGCATGGCACAAGGTCTAGAATTATGTGCCGGGGTTGTTACTAACCTAACACCAGATCACATGGATGAATTTAAATCTTATGAGGAATATATTGACCGAAATTTTTCTATAAAAGACCTAATACATTCCCACGGAGTTTTATTGGCCAATGGAAACGATCCCATTATTAGCCAGCGGTTAGATGAAATTAATACAGAATATATTTTATATGGATTAGGAACGCCCCAAACCGTAAAATTCAATGGAAAAACTTATTCTCCAGCAGACATTGACTTAGATATCTCAGTTAAAGATGTTAAACTCAGAGGCCTTGATGGATCTTCATTTAATGTGATTAGTAATGCTATTCCCACAGCAATATGTACAAATTGCGGTGAAATTCTCTGTAATTGTGGAAATTTCCAGAGAAAAATCCTAAAACCTTTTAATATCAATATAAACCTCAATGTCCCGGGATTATTTAATATTGAAAACTCTATTTCCACCATGGCCACAGCATTAATCCTTGGATTTGAATTAGATTATATTAAAAATAAATTAGAGTCTTTCCAGGGTGTTAAAGGACGTTTTGAAAAAATTGATAATGTGAATGGAGTTAATATTTTCATGGACGCAGCCCACAATCCGGAAAGTATGGAAAAATTATTTGAAGGGCTTAAAGTTTCAGGAAGTTTAATAGTAAGTCTGGATAATCCCGATACTCTCACTGTGCGAGATAAATTCAAAATAGGAATTATTCTAGGAAAAAATGCAGATGTTGTGATTGCCAGTGCTAAAAATGAAACCACAGAAATTATTGATATAGAAGCCGCCCAAGAAGTTGCTTCCGGATCCAAGGGTACTGAAACATATCTTACCGAAAATGTGGATAAATCAATTTCTAAAGCATTAGATATTGCCACTGAAGGAGATATAATACTCCATATAGGTCCTGGAGTGGTGAATGCATATTCAAGTGTTAAAGAGGATATTATTAAGGCTATTAAAATTTTTAAAGAGTCTTGTGGAAAAGTTGTGGTAATGGGCGGCTGTGGAACAGTGGGTAGTTTAATGGCCCGAATTTTAAAGCAACACGGCGCGGATGTCACTATTTCTGATTCGGCTACTGATACTCCTCTAAGGGAGGTCTTCACTTCTGAAGGGATTCATCTTGATTTAGGGGGACATAGTGACTCAGTTATAATTGAAGCAGAAACAATTGTGGTGGCACCAAGTTTAATGGAAAACCATAATCTTCTAGAAAATATAAGATCCCTATCAGATGCACCAATTATCAGTGTTAATGAAATTTTAAGTTTCTTTAAAGTTGAAAAACCAGTAGTGGGTATCACCGGAACCAATGGAAAAACTACTACCACCCAAATGCTAAAAAATATTCTTAAAGTGGCAGGTATGTCAGTTCCTGAACATTTTATGAACATGCAGGGAAACACAGAACTGATACCTGCTTTGCAATCCCGATTAAAAGGAGATGCCGCAGTGGTAGAAATAGGAACCTTTGGTCTGGCTGGTGAAATTAAAAATTCGGCCCTAAACTGTGAAGTTTCATTAGGTGTAATTACTAATATCTCCCGGGATCATCTTAGAGGGGATGATTTTAATGAATACATATCCTGTAAAAGAGAAATGGTCGATGCTGCGGATATTCTCATAATAAATGCCGATGATCCATTGGTTGCTGATTTTGCAGGAGAAATTCATCCAGATAATGTGATTTTCTATGGCATTAAAGATATGGAAAACAATGAAAATTCTTTTCCAGAGGGAAGAGAATGTCCAGAATGTGAAAACATCTTAAAATATAAAGAGCATTATTTAGGCCATTTAGGTGATTATCAGTGCATGTGTGATTATAAGCGGCCTGAAATCGATGTTTATGCTACTAATGTCACTGAAAACTTTTTTAAATTAAATATTGGTTCTAACACATCTAAGATACATCTTAAAACAGGTGGAACCTGTAATGTATATAATGCTCTGGCAGCGGCCTCAACTGCCATGGTCATGGGTGTGGATTTTGATGATATTGTAAGTGGCATAGAACAATTTGAAGGTGTAGAGGGTCGATTTGAAAAGATATGTAATAATCCAGAGATTATTATTGATTATGCTCACAATCCTGCAGGAGTTAAAGCAGCCATACAAACCATCAAAACATCGCTAAAATCGCGATTGATTGTTATAAATACCATATCCTCAGAAAGTGGTCTGGATGGGGATCGTGAGATAGCTCAAATTTTAAATAGTGCGGATATAATTGTTCCAGCATCATTCATGGCAAAAGAAGCATCTAATATTATAAAAAAAGATTTAATATTCACTAAAGCCAGCAATGAACAAACTAAAATAGGAACTTTAGGGGCCAATAAAAAACAGGTTTTTGAAGCCTTAAATAAAGCACTGAAAGTTGTTAATGATAATGATATAATTTTAATTATTGGAGAAGGGGGAGTCAAATATTCAAAAGAAATTTTGGAAGAAATCAGCATTTAAAGTATTTTTATGCGTAATTTTAGTGGCCATAGTATTAGTTCCGGTAGGAATTTATATGGGAAATCTTGCTTCTCCCCAAAATCCGGAAGAAATATCCAGCATGGCTATTGGGGATACTGTAGTTAGCGGGATGGATGTTGTAGATGATAATAAAATAAGAAAAGTTCCTTTATTTAGTCAGCCAACTTATATTATGGAATATGTTAAAGATTACCAGTTTGATGATATAATAACTGCTCTTTTAACCGGTGTTGTAAAAACGCCTATTTCTCAGATTACCAGTGGAAGTATAACTCGAACTGGTCTGGCTGGAGACTTTAAAGGTCCAGGAATGATTGAAGTTAATAATGATAAATTAACAATTAAACTTCCAGAATCTTTTATATGGGGATTTAAATCACCATATATGTTTGCGGTTAAAACGGATAATGGAATTAATATTGTTGAGAATAATAAGACTACTAAAATGGTTAATTATGATAATATTAATAATGATACGGTCTTCCATCAATATGTTTCCTCTAAAGAATTAAAAGTGTGGTACAATGATTCTGAAAGTGGAGATAAAATAGCTATTGATTATGAACTTTCTAACTTTAGTGATGGTCGAAATAGTGTGGCCCCTTCAGAAATAAAACAACTATTTGGTGAATCCACAGTGGAATATATGGAAAATTACCCGGCTGGAAATCCTGTAATGGTTTATATGACCAACTATAAAGAAGTTGATGCTGCGAGTTCCGTAAGTTATTTAGGATCCTATCCGGAGTACGGTGATAATAAAAGAGCATTTAATGCACGAGCATTTTCTAAAGCATGGGATGGTACTATTATTCCACCAAATACTATATCCTCTGGAAAAGAAAATGTACAATTCACTTCATCCAGAGACCCGAAAGCACCCGGAGGTTATGCATCGCATGGGTCCTGCCCACCAGCCAGGGCACTACGTGCCATTGTCAATGATGCTGGATTTCCGCTACCTCGAGGAATGACCTGGGAACATGATGCAGTTCTATTTGGCTTTAATCCAGCTACTGGTATTAAATTAGATAATACTGGTAACTCCACTGTTAAAATTGTCATGTGGACCACTGGATCAAATGCCAATACAAAAATATATGCAAAACTGGTTAAATTAGTTCCCAACTAATTTAATTATATTTTTTTTATTAGGTGATGTTTTTTTATGATCTCTTTAGGGTTTTCTGGTGGTGATTAGTATGGGGTTTTTAGTTTCGGCTATAATAACTGCTGCTGGAAAAAATACTAGAATGCTAGAGGATCAAAATAAAAAAAATCTCCTTATTAAAAATAAACTTCTTTTAGATATCCAGGGAAAACCTGTTATTTTAAATACTGTAAATCGAGTTTTAAATTCAGAAGTGGATGACTGCATAATTGTTTTAGGACACTTTAAGGAAGAAATAGTAGTGGTCTTGAATGATTTGGATGATAATAGAATAAAAATAGTTGAAAATAATCGCTTTGATGTTCCCCTATCTCAATCACTTTTAAACGGAGTTAAAAACTCAAAAGGAGATATATGTCTTTGTGTGGCGGGTGATCAGCCTACGGTAACCACTAAAACATTTTGTAAACTTGTTAATAATGTTATATCATTTGAAAATCCAGAAAATATTGTTTGTGTACTATCCAGAGGAAAAACAGGTTATATTGACTCTGCTGAAGGATTGGGAATGCCATTTGCCTGCCATAGGACTCTTTTAGAGAAATATCTTCCAGATTATTCAGGTAATATTAATCCTGTACTGAGGAAAATGATAAAAGACGGTGTGGTTTTTTATGGCCTGGAATGTGAAAATGAATTAGAACTGGTTAATATAAATCGTATGGTGGATTATGAGATAATTTTAAGGGATTTTAAGGACTAGATCTTATAAAAATTGAATAATATTATATTAAATTATTCAGTCAGTATAAAAAGGATATATTACAATAAATTTTTAAACTTATTTAGGATTTAATAGAAAAAAAGTATAAATTTTAATAATATTTGTTAATAATGGTTACGCATTTAACTTATCTCACCTAATGCATTGACCACGCAACCAATATTCTCCCCATTAAGGCCTACAATAACCTCTTCATCTTTAATATCAGCAAATTTACGTGATCCACTGCATCCTAATGTAATATTAGCTGTTTTTCTTAAAAATGGGCCCGCCACTGCATCAGCACATATGGATTGGATCCCAGCAAAGTTGGATTCTACTCTTCCACCAAGGGTGTAAACTAGGGCCTGGGATAATTTCATGGCCTGAGCTGGATTAGAAATAATTACTATTATATCCGGATGGAAATTAGCTTTTTCTAGCGGGGCGTATACTAAAGCATACATCATATTTTCGATTTTAGGAATGGCATCCATGGTTCTTTTGGCCGATCCCAGACTGGAAAATCTTTCTAATTCATAATAGAATTCTCCAGTTTTTACTTTCTCCGGTGCATCCATAAGTCCAATGGCCGTAGCCCCACCTTTACAAAGCTGTTCATCTGAGGTTGCATAAAAAGTCTCTCCTTGAGCAGCTTTTTGCACCATTTCACAGTGCCTAATACTTTCAGATATTTTTGGAATATCTTTCGGTAAATCTTTTTCCCTTAAAACAAATTTTATGGCTACCGGAGATTTTTCTAAACCAAGTGACTTTTTAATCTTTTCTGAAACTTCATCATATCCACTAACTTCACAACTACTTTCCATATTCTCACCATTTTAGTTTTTGTTTGTTTTCCAGCATAAATTTTGGCAATTACTATTGTTATAATACTTTTTGTAGAGGTTGATAGATTAATTTCAATTAGTTATTATAAAGACTATTTAATGATATTTTAAAAGAAATAGATAATATTTATCAACTATATATAAAAAAAAGAATAATTATAAGCTTTAATTAAAATTTAAGCTTATCTACCACATTAACAAAGGCCAAGGCCTGAATTTTTGTTTGGGTATATGGCTGGTACATATAATTTTCATATATTATGGTTTTAGTTCCAGATTTTACTATAGGGATAGTAACGTATTTAGGGCTGGTTTGAGATGGAGGGAAACTGTAACTTAGCCAGCTTAACTTAGATTTAATTTTCAGAGCAATATTTTTAGAGGCCTTATTATTGTTTGGGGCAAAAACAAATCTTTTTTTAGGATAATTTCCTCGGTGGGAGTGTACGTCAATAACCAGATTGTATTTTTGTTTTTTTACATTAGGAACCACATAAGAATGGGCTAATTTCTGTCCGTTCATCCTACTTTTAGCATAATTTTTAGTATCTTTGGTTACACGTACTTTATAAATGTAATAACAATAGTTAAGGGAATTTTGCTTGTTTATGATGGATTCAAATAGTGCGGAGTGGGATTTATATTCTAAAGGATGTACTCCAATTATATAAGCAATTCTAATCTTAGAAGATGTATTCCCAAATGGCCCAATTTTTTCAACAGATCCTAAATTATTGGATCCTAAAAGATTAGAGTTTATATTTTCTACGGCACTGACTCCTCCACCATTATCAGATAAATTAAATGAAATAAAAATTCCGAAAATGAATAAAGACATTATTATTCCTGATTTTAAATATTTTGGTAGATTGGACAAATATATCATCTCACATGATTATTATATTAAATTGTATATAAATATTGAGTTACTATTCTTTTTATTAAATATTAATTTTGTCATAATTAAGTAGTTTTAATCAGATCATTATAGTTTCTATTATCTATCAAGCTAATAATACGAAAACTAATTTTAGGCATAAATTTAATATTATGAAATAATAATTATTTATTATAAATATGGGGGGATTAAATTTGGCGAACGATTTTGAAGAGAAAATAGAGGAAATAGAAAAAGAAAATATTCAGATTATAACTGACATGGATAAGTTAAGCAAAGAATTTATTGAAGAAACAAAAGGTTTCATCAAATATTATATTGATGAAAGTATTGCTGTTACTGTAAAATCTCAATATGAAATAACTAATAATTTAAATAAAGAACAATTAGGAAATTTAAAGGAAAAATGTAACTCTTTAAATAATATCATTGCATCAAAAATAGATGAAGAATTTAATAATGTTACCTATTGGTCACATGCCCTTGAAATTCCGGAACATACAACTAACCATGATTTAGGATATGATAACCATAATAAACAATTTTTAAAAATAAAAGAGACAATAAATAACTTTTATAAATATCCTTTTGAATTAATATCACAATATGGTTATATGAATAATAATTATTCAGAGAGCCCTTCATTATCTGAGTGGTCAGAACCTATGATTTCTATAATACAAAAATATTCAAGTTTAAATAAAAAATTACTCCATACGAAAAGAGAATTAAATATAACTCAAAGAAAAAAGAGAGAATCAGAAGCAAAGAATTTATGGGATAATATCTAACTTTACGATTAGAATTACTATCTGATATAACAATGAACTCCAAAGAAACAAAACAGACCGAGAACAATTCAAAACAACAGTAAACAATTCAAAATAAAGTAACTTAACCATAAATCTTTTTTAAGTGGCCTGGCCCAAGTGGATGTGAGTACTTTTTTTAATCTATTTTACCTGTTTGCATTTTATAATAATAAAACCTTTTTAATTTCCTCGATTAGATTAAATAAACTTTAAAAATCCTATTATTTAATTAGAGAAGCTATAATATATTTTTTATAATATTAATGTTTTTATAGGCTTTATTTAATGTTATGCTATCCTAAAGTATTTATTTAATGAATTACTAAATATCTATACTACAATATGAAATATGAGTAACTAAATGGAATAAAATAATTAACTAATATAATTTATATCTCTTATTGATTATGGAATGAGTATGGAAATTTAAAATGATAAAATGTTTAACATTAACTATTTTTGCATTCAAACAAATTCTACTCAATCAACCCATTAATGGAGATATTTATATTATATAGTTATAACATAACATTAGTATTGTAAAATGTATTGTTCAACCTTCACACATAGAGGGTATGAAAAGCTAAGGAAAGTGGTAATATGGATACAACTTTGATATCCACAATCTACTCCATTGAGCCGGTGATGATTTGCATCACCCAATTTTCTCCAAAAAAAGTTATTCTTTTAAGAGAAGATGATGCGCCTGATGAGAAAACTAAAGTGGAACAGATTTTAAATGATACTGTAGGAAAATTTATAGAAATTGTTCCAAAAGAAACTAGTTTATATAATGTCGTAAAAGTCGCTGAAGATACTACAAGTGTCATCGAGGACGAAAAAGCTAATGGTAGGAGAGTAGTGGTTAATATTAGTGGAGGCCGTAAACCTCAGGCCCTGGGTGCTTTATTTGGCTGCTATGCGCGTCACCATGATGTAGAAAGAATTGTATATGTTACTGAAGAAGACAGTGAATTAATTGATTTACCTATTTTGAATTTTGGAATTTCTAAAACTAAAAAAGAAGTCTTAGAGGAACTGCAAAAAGGCGAAACTTCTGTTAAGAATCTGGCGGTTAAAATAGGGATTAGTAGAGGAATGACTTATAATCATATACGGGAATTAAGGGAAATGGGTTTTATTGCTCGAAATAAACTGGAAATTACCTCCGCGGGGGAACTGGCGGTAATTTAATAATTTTTTTATTTAATATTCATTTTAAATCAAGAATTCTATAAATATAAGATATTTAGATGTATTATTTTTTTAAATAATTTTTTAAAATGTTTAAAATAAAAGGTTAATTGAAATATTATAATAATGTGGAGGAAATTAATATGCCAGTAATCACTATAGATGGGCCCAAATTAACTAAAGAACAAAAAGAAAAACTTGTAAAATCTTTTTCAGAATCTGCAAGTGAAATTATGGGACTACCTGTTCAGGCCATGGTAACCATAATTCGGGAAGTTGAATCTGAAAATGTGGGTAGTGGAAACGTCCTATTGTGTAATAGAGAATAATTATTTTTAATAATTGCTTTATTTGCATTATATTTTAAGAATTAATTTAGATTTATTTTTATATTTTATTTTAATATATCTATATAATGAAATTAAAGACGAATTATATTTATTTTTAATCTAAAGTATCCTCACAAACGAAACTAAAGAAGCAATTCACACATCTTCTGCTGGAAAGGGCAGGGAATTCTTTATTATTAATTCCTTGACAGATGGATTGAACATGTGATTCAATATCTTGAAAATCTTTTTCTGGAGGATAATAGGTCTGATCATTGCTATCAAAGTGATAGGCACACATTTTATCAAATTTATACTTCTTTTGCAAGCCATATTCATAAATATTGAGCTGTAGCTCGACTTGCAATCGTTCTAAGGCTGATTCACCACGGGCCTTAAAATCAACCAGCTCCAACTGGTTTTCTGGATTTTTAATTATTAAATCAGTCCTTCCTGTAATTAGAGTATCAGCTTTAAAGAGTGCAAAGGGCTCTTCAGTAGAAATAACTTCTTTAATATAATTTTTCATATTATCGTAGTAAAATACCAGTTTTTTTACCAGATTGGCTTTATTTAACTGATCTTCTAACTCATTTTCATGTAAAGGGGCCCAAGATTTGTCTACAAAGCACTGAATCTTGTTTTTATCAATATCTTCTTTATCTTGTATGGCCTGATGGACACGATTAAGACAATGGTGGAGTATAGTACCATATTTCTGTTTTTGAGTGGGCTGGTATTCAAATAAATAATAATAAATCAATTTATAACGAAAAGGGCAGGTTTCATAGGTGCTGATAGATGAAAAAGAGACTTGAAGTGGACTGTGAGCTACTTCACGTTCCTCACATTTTTCTATAATTTTATCAACATCAGAAAATTCTTCAATACCAATGTCATGCTCGATGAACTGCGATTTTTTACCACCGGGAGATATAATTAGATTATCCTGGGCACGGGTCATGGCCACATAGAATAGTCGGCGCTCTTCATTTACCTGTCCATCGGGAATGAACTTTAAAAGTTCAGATGGTATAGGGAGAATATCTTTGTACTGACTTTTTAAAGGGAATTTATTTTCAGCTGCCCCACAGATAAATACTACTGGAAATTCAAGGCCTTTGGCCTGATGCACCGTCATTATTTTCAGTGCTCGTGGATCTTCCAGTAATTCCTCGTCGTATTGCATTTTTTTTGGTAATTTGAATAAGAATTTTAGGAAATCCTCCAGTGATGGTTCTTTGGAAAATTCCTGATATCTTTTAATAATTCCAGAGAGTTTAGACAAATTAAAAAGGACGTCTTCCTTTTCTTCTTGTTCAGATGAATCCCATTTGTTTCTTAAGGAAGATTTATCAATTTCTGCTTGATTTTCAACATAATATTTATCCACATCTAATTTTTCAGTATTTATAATCTCATCATAAGTCAACCTTTTAAGATAGGTGGAAATATCCAGTAATTTATAGAATATGGATAAAACATCCATTTGATTAGTCTTTAAATCATTTTTAAAAATATTTAAGGCCATTAGCTTGGTGATATCTTTCTTATTTACTATACCTTTCTGTTTGAATTCTTTTTCAGTTTTTAACTGACTTATATTTATAATATTTTTATTCAAGTCTGTCGTTCTGATTTTTCTATCATTCTCCGGAGCAACATCTTCCATTTTTTTTAGAATATCAACTGTTTCAGGACTTATATCCATGAAATCATTTAAAAATAAGTCCAGGTTCCACCATCGGCCCCATCTGGTTTTAAATTTTTTACTATAATCATCAGAGTCCACATAATGCATTAAAAAAAGGACGGTCTGGATTTCATCCCTCATTAGGAATGACTTATCTCCTCTTATGGTGTAGTTAATTTTCTCTTTTTTTAATTCCCTTAAAATAGCTCCGGCATGATATTTAACGCTTCTAAAAAGTAAAGTGACATAACCATAATGGGGAACAATACCATGTTCCTTCATATCATGAATTAGCTTTACAATTTGATGGGCTTCTTCCCCTTCGGTATTGTTTTTGAGGAGCACCAGTTCATTTCCTTTACTGCGCCATGGTTCAATCTCTTTTTCTACCAGACGGTGCTTACCCATGAATAATTCAGAGGCCTTTATGATATTTTTAGTAGAACGGAAGTTTTTATTCAAGCGAACTACTTTTGTTTCTGGATATTTTTCTGGAAATTTAACAAAATTAAAGATATTAGCCCCTCTAAAGGAATATATGCTCTGATCATCATCACCTACCACGCAGATATTGTTTTGGGGAGTGGCCATTAACTGGAAAATCTTATCTTGCAGAGAGCTGGTGTCCTGATACTCGTCAATAAGTAAAAACTGATATTTATTCCTTAAATCATTTAAAATATCTTGATTATTTTCTAAAATGTCTAAAACAGCAATTTGAAGGCCTGAAAAATCAATTTTATGTTCTCGGCCTAATAATTCCAGGTATTTTTTATAGGAGAGACAGATTTTTTGATAGGTCTTATTATGAGGATATCTTTCTTTGATTTTTTCTATTAAAATATCTGGATCTATTTCATTTTCCCCACATTTATTGTAAAAATCTAATAATTCCACTAATCTATCTTCCCGTATATTATCAAACTCGCCTAAATTACTCCTTAAAAACATCAACTGGCTTTCATCATCCAAAACATCAAAGCCACTACCCAAATTATGATATTCGGGATAATCTTCTAAAATAGATTTACAAAAAGAGTGAATGGTGGAAATATGAACATTTTCCGCCTTCTCACCAATCTCATTACTCAAACGGGCCTTTAACTCTTCTGAGGCTTTGATGGTGAATGTGGTGAGTAAAATATTTTCTGGAGAGACTTTATGATGTCTAATAAGATTAGTTACCCTCTGTATAAGAACCCAAGTTTTACCGGCTCCAGGCCCAGCTATAATCATTAAGGGGCCTTTATAATGGGTGATGGCCTTTTTTTGTGAAGTGGTGAGGGTTTTAGTGGTCATATTTCCATTAAATCCATAATTAAATTAATTAGAATAATATATTTTTTAACTTAATAAATATTTTATTTACTAGTTAATAATAATTATTTAATTTTATAAAATTAAATAAAAGATATTTGAATTTTTTTAATTTAATTAAAAAAGAGAGTAGTTTGAATAATCAAAAATAGCCGATTTTTATATTAATAAAGGAAAATGGTTAAAAAATTAAAAATACTTCATTATTTTTTGAAGTATTTAATTATGCCTATAAAGATATTATTAAAATTATTAAAATTCCTAAAATATTATTTGATTTTGATGTTGTTTAATAAGTATATTATGGGCCTAATCTTCTTCTTCTTCCATTAAATCCCATTTATCACATTTATCATTAAGATAAACTTCAAAGAATAGATCTTTAATTTCAGTTCTTTCTCCAATTCTTTTTTTTAATAATTCATAAAGAAATTCACATTCACCATTGCCACGGTAATCCCAATTATAACTATTTTTACAATTCCAGCAACCATCGACTTCTTTAAAGCCAAATTCTTCTGCTAATTTTTCTTTTTCACTTAAAATCAGTTTAAACTTGGTGGCATCCATCTTATCCCTCTTTTTTCGATTTGACAATTATTTCAAATGCATGGCCTGAAAGTTATCAACCCAGTTTCCATGCTTTGCTTAGTTTTATATTATGTAAATACTGTCATTTAAATAATATTGGAATTAATAATCTTGCGGCATGGGTCAGAATACAAATAATAAGAGCTATTTATTTTTAATTTCTCTTAAACGATATAAAATCCTTAAAAGATGCCCTTCTTTGATAAAATTGGCCACACTACCGCTGGAAAAACGATCTGCTCTAATATATGCTGTTAAAATTTTGACAAGAGTGTCTATATCGGTATGTTCAATGTTTTCTACGCTTTCTAAAGTATTAAATTCAGACCAATCTAGGGCCTGGATAAAATTGTTTTCATAGAGTGCATTTATAAACTCTGAAGTCTTTTCTGAGTAAAAATAGGGATCCATTAGAGATTTATCAGGATCTATCTTGTAGCATTCTTTTTTAAGTGATTCAAAATAGGGAATATATTCCAAAATGGCATCTATATTTTCAAGGGATAGATTTGACATGATTTTCACGGCTAAATATAATTTAAAGAATATTTAATGATTTACATCAATGATATTAATAATTTTTTATAAGAAATAGAAAAATATT
>DAWK01000137.1 GCA_002509745.1 Methanobacteriaceae archaeon UBA349
TATTCAAAATACCTCAGGAGAGAGGAAAATGACAGTTGATGATATTCCAAAGGATTACGACCACAAAAAAGAAGAATATTGGCAGAAAACATGGCAAAAAAATCAACTTCACAAGTTCATTGGTGATGGAACCCGCCCTAGATACATAATTGACACCCCACCACCATATCCTACTGGTTCTATTCACATGGGCCACGTTTTAAACTGGGCTTACATTGATATGAATGCTCGTTTTAAAAGGATGAAAGGTTTCGATGTGATGTTTCCACAAGGATGGGATTGTCACGGCCTTCCCACAGAAGTGAAAGTGGAAGAAACCAATAATATTAAGAAAAATGACGTTTCTCGTGAAGAATTTAGGCAGATGTGTGTAGATTTGACCCGGGACAATATTGCTATGATGAAAACTCAGATGCAGTCCATGGGATTTTCACAGGACTGGAGCAGGGAATTTGTAACCATGACTCCAGAATACATGCACAAAACCCAGTTATCTTTCCTTAAAATGTTTGAAAAGGGCCTGATTTACCAGGGAATTCACCCAGTTAACTGGTGTCCTCGTTGTGAGACGGCTATTGCCTTTGCTGAGGTAGAATATCAGGAAAATGAAACTTACTTAAACTACTTGGAGTTTCCGGCAGAAGACGGCGAAAAAGGAGTAATGATTGCTACTACTCGTCCAGAACTCTTATCTGCATGTGTGGCGGTGGTAGTACATCCAGATGATGAAAGATATCATGATTTAACTGGTAGGAAAGTTCAAATCCCTATATTCGGCAGGAACGTAAAAATAATCACGGATACTGAGGTAGACCCGGAATTTGGTACGGGAGCAGTCATGATCTGTACCTTTGGTGATAAAACAGATGTTTCTTGGGTCAATAAATATGATCTGGATATTATAGAGGCCATTGATGAGAAAGGAATAATGACTGAAGTTGCTGGAAAATATCAGGGACTCACCATGCCTCAATGTAAACAACAGACCATTGAAGATCTGGAAAAAGAAGGATTTTTAGTTAAAAAGGAAAATGTAGACCAGAATGTTGGCCAATGCTGGAGATGTAAAACTCCTATTGAAATTTTAGTCAAAAAACAATGGTTTGTAGCTGTAAAAGAACTCTCCAAAGAAGTAGAAGAAGCAGCCAATACTATGGATTGGATTCCTGAGCACATGAAAATTAGATTACTTAATTGGTCGGAATCTATGGAATGGGACTGGTGTATTTCCCGTCAGAGGATTTTTGCCACACCAATTCCAGTATGGTACTGTAAAGACTGTGGGAAAGTTCATGTAGCATCTGCGGAAATGATTCCTATTGATCCCACTCAAAAACAACCAAAAAACCCATGTGAATGTGGTTGCAGTGAGTTTTTAGGTGAAGAAGATGTTTTAGATACCTGGATGGACAGTTCCATATCTCCTTTATCCATTGCTGGATGGCCAGATCCTATTTATGAAAATTACTTCCCTGCAGATTTAAGGCCACAAGGACACGATATTATTCGGACCTGGGCTTTTTACACTACTTTAAGATGCAAAGCACTCACTGGAAAAGAACCATTCTCTCAAATTGTGGTTAATGGTATGGTTTTCGGTGAAGACGGTCATAAAATGAGTAAATCCCGAGGCAATGTAATTGCTCCAGAAGTCGTTTTAGAAGATTATGGTACAGATGCACTCCGATTATGGGCCTCCAACAGTGTGCCTGGTTCTGATGTTCCTTTTGCCTGGAAAGATGTTAAATATGGATATAAATTTTTGAGAAAGTTCTGGAATGCATTTAGATTTATCAGTATGCATATTTTTGACTTTGATGGGGAAGAAAAACAGATTAAACAGAATCTTAACCCCATGGATAGCTGGATTTTATCTAAGCTCAATCAATTAGTATTGGATTCAACTGAGGCCATGGAAAATTTCAACTTCGCCCAAGTAGTCAATAAAACTCAGAGCTTTATCTGGCACGATTTCTGTGATGAATACATAGAATCGGTTAAATACAGGCTTTATGGGGATAAAGCCAGCCCTGAATCAAAACAGGCAGCTCAGTACACCTTAAAAACGGTGGTTGAAACTTCATTAAAGATATTGTCCCCTATAACTCCTCACTTTACAGAAGAAGTTTATCAACATTTAGGATATGATTCCAGTATCCATCAAACTTCCTGGCCTGAAGTTCAAACTGATTTAATCAATGCTGAGATGGAAAAACAGGGCGATGTGGGAGTGGAAATAATTGGAGAGCTTAGAAGGTTTAAATCATCCTCTAAAATACCTTTAAATGCTCAATTGAAGTCAACTATTATTTATACTACCAATTCTGGAATTTATGAAGAGATTGAACCATTATTAATGGATATTAAAGGAACTCTCAATATTCTGGATTTGAAACTGGAAACTGGAAAACCAGATACTCAGGAGATTGTGGTGGAAATCACCCCACTTATGAGTAAAATTGGCCCGGAATTTAAGGGAGACGCTCCTAAGATATTAGGATATTTACAATCTAGAGAACCTCAGGAAATCGCCCAAACCCTGGTAAATGATGGAGAAATCATCATTGAAGGCCATAAAATTACCGAAGATTACATGACTATGAAAAAAGAGTCAGTAGGCAAAACTGGGGAAAAAGTAGAGATTATACATCCTGAAAAGATGGATATTGTATTGGAAATTGTTATTAGATAATAAATTAGATATTTAGGAAGATTATATAATGATAATTTAAATTAAATTATTCCTAAATTGTCTTTTAATAAAATCTTTTATAAATTTCGAGATAGAATTTTTAATATCATATTAAAGCGTGGGAAAATGGAGCTTGTAGTCAAAAAATCTTCAAAAATTTCAGGAGTAGTTAAAGCACCTCCTTCCAAAAGTTATACTCATCGAGGAGTAATTATAGCTTCTCTTGCCAATGGAAAATCTTTTTTGAATGATCCTTTATCTTCAGAAGATACTTTAGCGTCTCTAAACGCTTGTGAATCTTTCGGAAGCAATATCCAAAAAATTGATGGTCAGTGGGTGGTAGATGGAGTTGATGGAATCTTAAAAACTCCGGAAGATGTGATTGATGTCAAAAATTCGGGAACAACTCTGCGTATCATGACATCAGTAGCTGGACTCGCTCCAAACCACTCTGTATTCACGGGCGATAGTTCTTTAAGGACCCGGCCTATGCAGTACTTGCTTGATGCTCTGGAACCGTTAGGTGTCTCAGCAGTGTCTTCTAGGGCCAACGGACGTCCTCCTATTATTGTTCAAGGTGGCTTTAAGGGAGGAAAAACTTCAATTCCAGGAAATGTAAGCTCACAATTCATTTCATCCATTATCATTGCTGGTGCTCTTGCTGAAGAACCTGTAGAACTGCAAATCGTGGGAGAATTTATTTCTGAATCTTATGTAGATATGACTCGCCATGTTATGAGTAAATTCGGAGTTAAAGCAGATTATAACTCTTCTGATAGAATATTTTCAGTCAAACCTCAAGAATACCAGGCCACAGAATACACGGTAGAGGGAGATTATTCATCTGCATCATATCTAGCTGGGGCGGCAGCAATATCTGATGGGGAATTAACTATAAAAAACCTATTTAAAGATTCTAAACAGGGAGATAAAGTTATTTTAGACATTATTTCACAGATGGGTGCGGATGTAGAAATCAATAAGGATAATGTTGTGGTCAAAGGCAATGGTGAATTAAATGGGATAAATATTGATTTGCACAATGCTCCTGACCTTTTACCAACTTTATCTGCATTAGGGGCCCTGGCCCAAGGCACCACTACAATTAGTGGGGTTGAACACGCCAGATTCAAGGAAACAGATCGTATCAGTACTTGTACCCAGGAACTGACTAAATTGGGAGTTAAGGTCAAGGAAAAAAAGGATGGTATGATTATTGAAGGTGGAGTTAAATCCGGTGTGGTGAAATCTCATGGTGATCACCGTTTGGTAATGGCCTTAAGTTTAATTGGCCTTAAATGTGGGGTTAAAATAGAAAATGCTGGTGTGCATGATGTTTCATTCCCGAATTATCCGGCCATTATGAATAAATTAGGATGTAATATGGAACTAAAATAAACTTTTAAATTTTATAATTATTTTATATTATTTTATAGATCTAAATGGAGTTTCTTCCTTCTCTCTTTTTTATTCTTTTTTAATTTAAAATATAAATCAATCTGGGATAAAGAGTAAAAAAAATAATTAAGAGATTTCAATATCAATATCTGAAATTGTAAATAATGTAATGAAACTCTCAAATAATGATCAGTTCTTTTAATAAATAATAGGGTTTGAATTCATTTTATTTGGATTCAATATCAAATACCAATTTAATATTGTTCAATGGGGCTTAATTCATGCTTGAAGAACTAACAACGCTTTTACAAAATTTTATAATAAGTTATGGCGCATTAGGAATCTTTTTTGCCAGCATTCTGGAACAGATTATTGCTCCTATTCCTTCCACAGCAGTTATAATGGGATCCAGTTTTTTTATAATGGGGAATTCTCAAGTTTCATTTTTTTCATTAGAAAAACTATTTTTATTCATAGCGCTGCCAGTTGCCTTTGGAGTCACTATTGGTGCTTTAATTATTTATGGTGTAGTATATAAAATTGGTAAGCCATTTGTTGATAGATGGGGCAAATTTATAGGATTATCCTGGGAAGAAATAGAAAAAACCGAGGAAAAATACTCAAAAAGTAATTCACTGCTTTTATTTCTATTTATGACCTGGGCTATTCCTATTTTCCCCAGCGTAGTCATAAGTGCGTTTTGTGGTTTCATTAAATTTGATATTAAAAAATATATTTATGTAACTTTTTTAGGGACTCTGGTTAAGGCCTTTGTTTTAGGATTTGTGGCCTGGCAGTTTGGAAGTTTATACTCTTCTTTGGGGCCTAAAATGGGTATTTCAGAAGATCTGGTTTTAATTGGATTGATAATAGCTTTCATAGTTATTATTACCCATAAAAAATACAAAAAATAGATAATTAAAATAATATAATTAATTTAAAGAGTTTTTAACATGGATTTAATTTCTATATTCTTATTAGCAGTAGGGCTGGCCATGGATGCCTTCAGTGTTTCCATTACCAGAGGATTAACTTTAAAATGTAATATTAAGTACGCTCTAATTATTGCCATATTTTTTGGAGGATTTCAGGCAATAATGCCAGTACTGGGCTGGTATTCTGGCATGCAACTTCAAAGTCTTATTTCTACAGTTGCTCCCTGGATCGCATTTATACTTTTAGCTGCAATCGGTATCAAAATGATTTATGAGAGTTTCTCATCAGAAGAAGAATGTAAATTTTTTTCACTTAAAGACTTATTGGTTCTTTCTATTGCAACCAGTATTGATGCCTTTGCCGTTGGTGTGACCTTTGCTATTTTAAACATTTCCATAATCACGCCGATTATAATCATTGGGCTAGTAACATTTGTTCTTTCATTCATAGGAGTTTATATTGGGAAAAATGTGGGCCATCTATTTGGAAATAAAATAGAGATTCTGGGTGGCCTAATTTTGATAGGAATTGGACTTAAAATACTACTGGAAAACATATTATAAAATTTGAAAAATGAAGTTTAAAAATTATTAATTTATTTAAATAATTTTTTAAAAATCAATTCTTAAATATAACTTCTCAATCTAACTTATTCTATATTCTCCCCTAAAATTCAAGTAATTTCTTTATCTTCTCAGTAGATTTTACTCAGTAGATTTTAGATATAAAAATATAATTAAAGGTGTAACATTGGATTTCACTCTAAAGAGTGATTAGTAACAAATTATATAAAAGATAAAGTTTATTTTATTATTAGTTAAGGAGTAGTTAATTGGTGGGGGCTTTTAGGCTACTAATAATATCTCATTTTTCATAAATCTTTAAGGATGGGAACATGAACGGTAGAAAAAAAGAAACTAAAATAGTCATTTTCGGAGCATTTGATTCGGGAAAGACCACGACCTTAGATAATCTTTGCGAAAAGAAAACTAATGTGGAGTACAATGGAACCACTATTTCCCTGGATTATGGAAATACACATGTTAATGGAGAAAAAGTACACCTTTTTGCTTCTCCAGGCCAGGAAAGATTTAAATTCATGCGGGAGATACTTTCTACAGGTTTAGATGGTGCCATAGTGGTGGTGGATAATTGCCGTGGAGTTACAGACATGGAATCGGAAATAATGTCTAAACTGGAATCAGGTAATGTTCCTTATGTCATTTTTGCCAATAAACAGGATTTATCTAATGAANNTTAGAGAAGATTTAAATAATTATTAATCTTAAAATACTTTTAAAAAACACTTAAATACTATCTTAATTTCTTATAATTACTTTTAAAATACATTTATTCTTTATATTTGTTTTAAACCATTTTTTTATTACTATTTATTTAATTTAATAGATATGAGATTAAATAATAAAATAATTGAACTTAAAAACAATTAATTTAAATTAATTATTAATTATGTGGTGTTAAAATTCCAGAACGTATTGAAACTATAATGGATGAGCTTAGAGTTCTTTATAATCTTCGAGTTTTTGAAGATAACGATCCTTACCGTGTTTTAATTAGAACCATACTTTCCCAAAGGACTCGAGATGAAAATACTGATCAGGCCAGTGCAGAATTATTTGCTGAGTACCCTAATATGGAAGATGTGGCCATAGCTCCTCAAGAAAGATTAGAAAAGCTGGTTAAAAAAGCAGGGTTTTTTAGAGTCAAATCCAAAAGAATAAAAGAAGTTTCTAATATTTTACTGGATGAATACGAAGGGATTGTTCCAGATACCATGGATGAACTTTTAAAACTTCCTGGTGTGGGCCGTAAAACCGCCAATTGTGTTCTGGTTTATGCCTTTGAAAAGCCAGCCATTCCCGTAGATACTCACGTGCACCGTATCTCTAATAGAATCGGTCTAGTAAATACAAAAGACCCTGATGCAACTGAACGTGAACTGGAAAAAGTTGTTCTTAAAAAGTTCTGGATTGAATTAAATGACCTCATGGTACAGTTTGGCCAAGATATTTGCAGGCCCATAGGGCCCAAGCATGAGGAATGTCCCATTGCTGAGATTTGTGATTATTATCAGGGTATTTTGAATCAGGAAGAAAATGAAAAAGAAGACTGATTTTTAATTTATTAGTATTTTCAATTTAAATAATATGGATATATTTTTCTATTTAGATGTAATAAAAAATGATATTATATTTAAATCTATTAAAGATTAATAATGAATAATCAATTTTTGTCTGAAGAATCTAAAAATCTTTCAAAAGTGTACATCTGTCACCGTTTACCTAATCGGACTTTTAAAATTAGAGGATATTACTTTCCAGTTTGTTCTCGATGCATTGGAATGTATATTGCGGCCTTTTCTTATTTCGTTTTAGCTATGTTTTATTATATTAATTATGACTTAACTTTAATGATAACTGCCTTATTATTAATAATTCCTACATTTATCGATGGGTTAACTCAATTAATCGGTTTCAGAGAAAGTAACAATACATTAAGGTTTTTTTCAGGTTTAATTGCAGGAATTGGTCTTGCAATATTCATTAAATACTTTAAAATAATATTAATGGGGGTTAATTATGGTTTATTGTCCTAAATGTGGAAAGGAAAATACTGATCAAAATAAGTTCTGTGATAATTGTGGAATAGAATTGACTAAAAGTGTGAATAAGGATCAACAAGTTGATAAACAAGCTAAAGGATTGCAGGGTTGGTGGAGTCAGCAAAATTCTGGTGTTAAAGTATTGAGTATATTTGGAGTTTGTTGTATAGGCCTTATATTGATTGTTGGGATATTTGGAATGTTATCACCTGATCAAAATACATCTAATGTGACAAATACTTCTTTAGATGAGCCCACAACTACAACTAATACGACAAGTGGTGTTTCTTCTCCAACGTGGCATAGTGTAGCAACTTTCACAGGTACTGGGGATAAAGATACCGACACATTCCAAATTAAAGGAGATAAATTTAAGTTAAAAGTTACAGCCAAAACAGAAAGCTTAGAATATGGTCTTTTTTCAGTATATGTTTATCCAGAAGGTGAAACAGCATCTTATTCTGGCCAAGGAGCTATTGATAGTTTTGATAAAAACACTGAAACTGATGAATTCTTTATAAACGCTGGTTCTGGCACTTATTATCTTAAAACAATAGCTGCAAATTTAGATAAATGGAATATAGAGGTTTTTGACTATTATTAAACCTCATTTTTTTCATTTAAAATTTTAAATAATCAAAAAAAATAGTTATTTAAATATTATTTCAAATATTATTAGATCCTTTTATCTGGAATTCTTTGTTGTTCAGCAGTTCCTTTTCCAGATTCTTTATCTTCATCATATCTTTTAGCTGATTTTTTAGAACTATGTTCTGCTTGTGGCCTTATAAGGTTCCTTTCCAAGAAATAACGTTCTTCAACCAATCTATTTAGAACTTTCTTAAAATCAGGCCTTGATAAATCTGGGAAATCCAGTATTAGTGCACTATATAATCTTTTTTCAATATAAACGCCATTATGTTCTTTTAAAATTTCATCAGCCCTATTTTCTATTTTTAAAAGTTTATCGTTATCAGTCATTTTTTATCTCCGTAATCTAAAGGATTTAAATTATAATATAATAGTATGTTTTTTCTAAATAATGTATATTTCTAAAATCTATCATCTAAAATTAAAGATTTGAAAGCATTTTTTCTATTATCAATTAATAAGCATTAGTTTATTTAAAAAAGTTTTTCATTGAAGATGATTTTAAATTATTTAACTTCTTCAACTCCAAAAGCACTCTTACCCACATACCGCACGGCCAGGGCCCCTAAAGGTGAAGTAAACAATATTGATAAAACAGCAATGGCCAGAATCAGCTCCCCAGAGGCCACACCCGCGGCCAAGGGTATGGCCCCTATGGTGGCTTGTACCGTGGCTTTAGGTATGAATGAAACCACGCAGAATAGTTTTTCTTTTAAATTAAATTCAGTTCCCATAAGTGAGATATAAACTCCAGCACTACGGGCAGCTAAACCTATTAAAAGCACTAAAATACCAATTAAAGTATAATTCCAAACTAATAGAAGATTTACCTGAGATCCTACCAGTACAAATACTAGTATTTCAGCAAATATCCATATCTTATTGAAAGTATGGGATAATGGAACTCCTAAATCACTTCGGCGATCCATAATCACGAAACTGAGAACCATAACTCCTACCAGCCCGGCCAAGGGGATTATAGGTGTTGAGAAATCCCCTATATTCTTTAATATTATGGCAAAGGCCAGCACCAGCAATGCTTTTTCAGTATTGTGAATATCGAACTTTCTAAATATGGTCAGAGTAACTAATGCAACTATAAAACCAATTACCGCGCCTAAAACGATGGAAATGGGTATAGATAAGATTTCTCCAGCAATGTTTATGGAAGATCCTCCATAGATTCCCATAATGGCTGAAAAGACGGCAATAACTATTACATCGTCCAGGGCAGCGCTGGCCAGAATCAGATTAGGTATTCCTTTTGAGGTACCGATTTTTTTATCAATAAAAGAAAGCATTTGGGGTACTATAACTGCCGGAGATACAGCGGCCACAATGAATCCTAACATGGCTGACTCTAAAAGTGGAATTCCCAGTAAAAGATGGCCCACTGCCATTATGGTCAGACCTTCCAGTAAGCTGGGTATAAAACTCATCTTAACTACCGAAAGGCCCACATTATGGATGGAATCTTTATTTATACCAAAACCAGCTCGCAGGAGAATAATTATGAGTGTTAAGATTCGGATGTCTGGTGAAATATTCATTAAATTGCTACTAATTAAATTGAAACAATAGGGCCCTATTAAAATTCCCAGGATTAACATTCCAAAAAAACCAGGCATTTTGATTTTTTCAAATCCCTTAGTAAATACCAATCCCAGTATTATGATTATTGCTAAAGAAAGGGCCACGGACTCCATTTTTATCGCTAAATTATATTATAAGATTTATTTTGTTTTTTGATTATAAAAATTAAAATAATAATAAATCTTAATCTAAATTTTATTATATTTAATTTAGATTACTATTTAATTAATTTAATGAATTATGGGTAATTTAAAATCAAAATAGTAAAATAAGTTTTAAAATTGGACTAAAAGAAGTTTAAAAAATACACTTAAAAAAATCAAATGAAAATGAAGATAATGTAAAATAGAATTCAAAAGATTAAAAAATTAATTTCATCTAAGATATTAATCCTTTAAATCCGCTATTTCATCTGCAAAGGCCCCTAAAACCTTATCAGACAATCCTTCCAGGTACTTTAGGGAACCGGCACATTCGTGGCCTCCACCATCAATTCCAGCTTCAGGAATGGCATCTGCCAGTTTCCTAACCACTTCATTTAAATTGAAGCCGAATTTTTCATTAACTGCATCGGTAGCCCTTATAACTCCAAAGTCCGGTCCAGTGGCCAAGGTGACTATAGGGCGCTCTTCGCCGTGTTTTTGTACCATAGCATCATGGACAAATCCACAGGTTTTTCCAGGAGCAGGGAAGGTAAACCGGTGGGCGTAAAGTTCTACATCCAGTACATTGAAGAGAACTCCATTATCTAATTCCTTGGATTTTAAGTTTGGTAAGGCAGCACGCAATTGGGTTGCAACACGTTTGTTAAATTCTTTATACAATGCATTTAAAAGCTTTTCGTGTTTGTCCTTGTTTTCCAAATTGAGAATGGTATCGATAATGCCTCTACCATTCATAAATCGCAGATAAAATGCTTCAAAATCAATACATTGGGCTATTTTTTCCAAATCTTCTAAATTGTAACCTTTTGATTCGGCCAGTTTTATGTACTGGCTTGCCTCATCAGAACGGGCGTGATCTCCCACGGCTGCAATTCCAGGCAAGTGTAAAACTTTATCAGTGACATCGGGGTTCACCATTTTAGCTACTTCCACAGAAAGTGCACCTGCTGTGATTTGAGAGTCTCCACCAACTAAATATGGGTTCACATGCACATCCACGTATTCATCAACTTGCACTTTACCATCTATGACTTCTCCAGGGAAGTGGTGATCAATTACCACTATTTCAATGCCGTATATTTTGGCCTTCATCAGGGCCAGAATGTCTTCTTCTGTGGATCCATTATCCAGGAGAACTATTAATGGTAATTTTTGGCCGTGGCGTTCGAAATCTTCCAGTGCAAAGGATAAATCCTTAACAACATCTTCTAATTCGTAAAAGGGTGCTTTACTCGGAGCCCTTTTAAAGTAATGCCATTCAGCATCGCTATTGTGATTCAATTCTATTAATAAAGGAACCACGGCTTTTTCCATGGCCACACCAGCACAGATTCCATCTGCATCGGCATGGTGCCTAACTAGGATTGATCTTCCGTCAAATACGGCTCTTCTAATGGCGTGAGCGGCTTCTTTCATTTTTGGCCGTAGCTTTTCCAGTGTTTCACTTTCAATCAGAATTTCAGTGGTTTCAGGCTGGGCCTTCTCATCAATTGCTGCATCAATAAGCTTTCTAATTTCCTCTGATTCTTCGCTGGAAAGGCCTTCAATAGATTGAGATTCAATCTGGATTTTTCCACTGTGCTGGTTAACTTCACCAATTACTTCCGCAATATCGCCCATATCTATTTCCGGATAGACTCTAACTCCTGCTTCATCAAAGGCGGCAGCCCAAGTAGTGCTGGTCTCGTCAGATATGGTGAATATAGTAGGTCCGGAGGTCTGTTGAATCTGAATTACTTCTCCCACTATTCTTACATTTCTTCCCAGAGTTTTAGTAGTTATATCTCCAATTAAAGTACGGGCCAGATTCTTTTTAAGTGTAACCAGTTCATAATCTCCTTTTATGTTGGCTGGTCCTAAGTCCACTTCTCTTCTTTGAGG
>DAWK01000081.1 GCA_002509745.1 Methanobacteriaceae archaeon UBA349
AAACTTTAGTTTTTGATTGTGGAGATACTATTCATGGTACTTATGCCGCAGTAAAAACCAAAGGCGAAGCACTAATCCCTATTTTAAATTATTTGAACTTTGATGCTATGACTGCGCACTGGGAATTTGCATATGGCCCTGAACATTTTAAAAAACTAACAAAGAAATTGAATTATCCCATGTTAGCTATTAACTGCTATCATGAGTCAAATAATGAGCTTTTTTTTGAACCATGGATAATTAAAGAGATTGGAGAGCTTAAGATAGGCATAATAGGCATAGCTGCTACTATAGTCGACAAAGTTATGCCGGCATCCTTTAGTAAAGGAATTTATTTTACATTAGGTAACGAAGAATTACCATATCATATTAATAAACTGCGAAATGAAGAAAAAGTTGATTTAATTGTAGTTGTCTCCCATTTGGGTTTTCCTCAGGAAATGAAGTTAGCCCAGGAAGTTGATGGTATAGATGTATTGTTAAGTGCACATACGCATAACCGACTTTATAAACCAGTACTTGTTAATAATACCATCTTAATTCAATCAGGATGTCATGGTTCGTTTGTTGGAATGTTAAATCTTAATATAAGTGGGGGAAAAGTTGTTAATTTCCAACACAAACTTATCACCGTATCTGAAGATATTAAGCCTGATTCCGCAGTTGAAAACATGGTAGATCGCATTTTAAACCCATATAAAGATGAATTAAGTCAAATAGTAGGTTATACTGATACGGGACTTAATCGTAATACTGTACTGGAATCTACCATGGATAATTTTCTTTTAAAAAGTCTTTTATCTGAGACAGGTGCTCAAATAGCATTTTCTAATGGTTGGAGATATGGTGCACCTGTTCCCCCCGGAAAAATTACTTTAAATGATCTTCATAATATTATTCCAACCAATCCTCCGGTTTCAACTGTGGAATTAACGGGTAAAGAAATTTGGATGATGATGGAAGAGAATTTGGAACATTTATTCGCAAGAGATCCTTATAATCAGATGGGAGGTTATTTAAAGAGGTGCATGGGTTTAAATTTGTATTTCAAAGTGGAAAATCCCCATGGCCAACGTATACAAGAATTATATATAGCTGGAAAAAAACTGAATATGGATCAAACATATAGGGCAGCTTATGTTACCAGTCAGGGTGTTCCTTCGAATTATGGTAAAAAAAGAGATCAACTGGATGTTCATGCAGTAGAAGCGTTGTTAAATTACCTATCTCGAAATCAACCCTTAAAATCTGAGCTTCAAGGTACAGTAATAACAATTTAAAAAGGAGATATTCATACGGATATATATTATTTAAAATATTTTTTTTCTTTATTAAATTCAGTTTAATCCCATAATTCAATTAATTTCTTAATTTTAATCAAATAACGAAATTCAAATAGAAGTCATTCAATTTTTTTATTTTTTAATTTATTTCTAACTGACTAATGCTAAACATATTTATTCTCATTTTAGTAATTAATTGTATATATTTAAACCTTTTTATTTTAATTTTATATTAACAGTTAAATAGTAAATATAATAATCTATAAACTATGTCTTTATGTACATGTTTAATATTTACGGAGTGATAGTTTGACAGATAATGTAAAAGAAACATCAAGAACAATGGAACTGGTGCTGGGAATTATCGGGGGAATATTCGGCCTACTGGGTGGGGTCTTTGCTGTCCTATTTGGCAGCCTGGCCTCAAGTGATGTGGTATTATTAGGAATAAGTGCAATTCTGGCCTCTATTGTGGGAATTGTAGGTTCCATATATGTTACTAGAAATTCCAAGATGGGTGGAATCATCTTATTTGTGAGTGCAGTCTGGTTACTGGTCAGTATTTCCCTCTTTGGAGTAATGGGAACCATATTTTTAGGTATAGCTGGATTACTGGCCCTTTTAAGAAAATAATTTTTATAATGATTTGATATTGGAGGTTAAAAATGAAAAATAAATTAGTTATAGGTGCAGTTGTGCTTTTAATAATGGGAATTGTGGCCATTAGTGGATGTACTGATAGTGGTAGCTCCAGTAATGGAACATCTGATTCATCATCTGCTTCTGCAGATCCTTCTTTGAATGTTAGCAATTTGAAAGTTGTATCTGAAGGATATGGTATGTACAAAGTTAAGGCTACTATCACTCCGGATAAAGACTACGGCTATTTAGAAATGGTTTTAATCTGGTACGATGCTAGTGGTGCTGTAATTGATAAGAGTCCATTAGCATGGAATATTAATGATGTTACTGCTGGTCAAACCCTGAAAGTAACTGGAAATGGTATGCTCAGTGGTGATGAAAAACCGGCCAAAGTAGATGTTTTATTCTTTGATAGTGTATTCTCTGGCAGTGACGTGTCTGGTGCCATATATAAAAAGACGATTGAAGTTTAATTTAGTTACTAATGGCTAAATTATTATTTTTTTTATTTTGAGGTTGTCTCATAAATTTGTTATTAAAATTCAATTTAAACTATTTTTTTTAGCTCTTAACTTTTTTCCCGGCTGATGAAAGGTGAGAATAACTTTTTGAAAAAAAGGGAAATCATAATCATGGATGTTACCTTCAAAAAAGAAAATATGATTGTTAAAATAAATTATAATGGTATTTTTGCAGTTAATGTCCCGGATGGGCCCAAAAAGAGGATAAAGTAGAATAAACAGCCAATCGGTTTTTCAGTTAAGAGGGGAATATAAGTTCTATTAAGGATATAAATTAATTCATTCTTTGCAGGTAATAAATATTAAAGTCTAAAATCAGTTAGGGAGGAATATTATATATTTCTTAATTGAAATACAAAAAAATAGTTTATATAAAAATTTTTAAGGGGTTGGAAAAAAGTGGAATTAGAAGGTGAAATGAAATTAAAACAGAAAAGCATTAAAAAAGGATGGATGAACTATCTTTTAACTGGAAAAGGGAAAATTAACGAAGATAAACTATCAAGTCCAGCCACTGATCCAAAAAAGACAGTAATCACATTTATAGTGTTGACCTTTGCTTTATCCTCCATCTTCTGGTACCTTATATCTAAGACGCCTTTAGTTGCGGATAATGCCACTATTATACTTCTCTATACTGTTGGTTCTATGTGGTGTCCTGCCATTGCTGCTGTTATTACACGTTTATACTACCAGCGGAATTTGAAGGGGTTTGGAGTTGGTATGGGAAAACCGATCTGGCTGCTTGTTGGTATCCTGCTCCCGATTGCTGCCGGGCTCCTCATGTTTGGTTTAGCATGGATCTCAGGTGTAGCGCCTTTTAACCCCTATGGGGCTGCAAATATCCTTACAATTAGTTTCATACCTTCTTTATTGCTGGCAATTGGTTATAACTGTTTTTTTGCTGCTGGTGAAGAGTTTGGTTGGCGTGGATTTTTGGTACCAGAACTGGCCCGATTCCAGACATTCACTTCACTTGCCCTTATATCCGCTGCCATATGGACTATCTGGCATTTCCCCCTGATCCTCTTTGGTTCTTATCATGGGACAGGATCGCTCATATTCTCCCTGGCCGTTTTTATTCCCTCGGTAATGGGTGCTGGTTTAATCCTAGCCTGGCTCCGTATCATATCTGGAAGTGTCTGGGTGGCAGTGCTTTTCCATGGATTCTGGAACTACTTCATCCAGCAGTTCTATCCGGTACTCACAAAGACCACCGATGCTGGAGAGATGATGCTGGGTGAGTTTGGATGGTTTGTGGCACTCATGTATGTGATTCTTGCTCTCATATTCTGGCATTATAGAAATAAACTGCCCCAGCTACCGGCAGAAGGAGTATAAAGAAGAAAATTTAAAGTCCTCTCCCCCAAGGGGAACTATCTCTTTTTTTAAGTTTTTGCTTTTTTTAGAAGGTTAATAACACTCATCTTTTGCTAGTATTCAAGCAGTTGATTTTGTTCAGGTGCAATACAAAAAAAAATATAGGGAGGTTCTGGTTTTGGTTTTGGTTTTGGTTTAGGGTCTTGATTGAAACAATACCACCACGATAAAACGATTAGTAGTTTAATTAAGATTTTAAGTATTTATAAAAAGCTACTAGTTATAAATCAAAGAGAAATGAATAGAGAAGATGGAATACCAATAAATTATTTAAATTATCCTATTGAACCAATAAATGGATCATTTAGTGGATTTGGGCTTATTATTTGACTTATTTGGATTAGTTTCCTTTTTTTTAACTATTGGTTGATTTTCAACAGTTGAGGTTGTATTGTTTGCAGTGGTATTGTTGCTAGTATTAGTTGTAATAACCGGAGTTTGTGGTTGAGAAAATAAAACATATCCACCAGCTATCCCTACTATTAGCACTAGAATCAGTATAATACCAATTAAGTCATAATTTGGGCCGTCTTTTATTTTAGGTGGTGGCACTTTACTTAACATTTAAACCTCCCAAATGGATTTAGCAAAAAATCTTGACATTACTATGATATAAACTAACCTCCAAAATACTCTTTATTTTCATCTTAATTATTAATTAGTTTTTTATATTATTTATTATCAATTAATTTCTATTAATTTTAATATCAAACAAATTATTGAAAACATTTAATTAAATTAGACAGTAAAATAGTTGTAATGAAGATGAGATTAAAATTATTGATAATTTTTCAATCAAAAAGGGAAAGAGACAAATGAAAGCAGTTGTATGCACAAAATACGGATCACCGGATGTTCTTCAGCTGGAAGAAGTAGAAAAACCTACCCCTAAAGACAACGAATTACTGATAAGGATACATGCGACATCAGTAACTGCTGGAGACTGTGAAATTCGAAGTTTCAAAATGCCTGGCTGGTTGTGGTTTCCTGCGAGAATAGGGTTTGGTATCAGAGGGCCAAGAAACAAAATACTAGGTCAAGAGCTAGCTGGGGAAATTGAATCTTTAGGTAAAGATTTAAAAAGGTTTAGGAAAGGTGACCAAGTTTTTGGACGTACTGGTTTTGGTTTTGGTGCTCATGCGGAGTACATATGTCTTTCTGAGGATGATGTGCTAACAACGAAACCACCTAATATGACCTATGAAGAAGCAGCTGCCGTTCCTTTTGGGGGCCTTGATGCACTGCATTTTATTAGAAAAGGAAATATCCAGAGTGGTCAAAAGGTTCTGATTAATGGAGCTTCTGGTAGTATTGGTACTTTTGCAGTACAGATTGCCAAATACTTAGGGGCCGAAGTTACTGGTGTGTGTAGCACCAGTAATCTGGACATGGTACGTTCCATTGGTGCAGATCATGTCATTGACTACACTAAAGAGGATTTTACCAAAAACGGCCAGATATATGATGTTATTTTTGATGTGGTTGGCCAGAGCTCGTTTTCAAATAGTTTAAGATCGCTGAAGCAAGATGGACTCTATATTTTAGCTAATCCTGGTCTGCTGCAAATGGTTCTAGGTCCATTGAATTCTGCAAGAAGCAGTAAGAAAGTTATAATAGGGGCAGCAAGTCCCAAGACTGAAGATTTAATATTCCTCAAAGAGCTAATAGAAAATGGAAAGATAAAAACAGTCATAGATAGATGCTATCCTTTAGAACAGATTGCTGAAGCTCACAAATATGTTGAAAAAGGACACAAGAAGGGGAATGTAGTCATAACAATGACATAATATAATAGAAATAGAAAAGGAAGTAAATGAAGTCAAGATCGTTGGTGATAATATGAAAAAATCTATTGGTGCAAAAACAATTGTATATCCAACTCCCGTATTCATAATTGGAACTTATAATAAAGATGGAAAACCAAATGCTATGAATGCAGCCTGGGGCGGAATATCCTGTTCTAGTCCACCGTGTGTTTCAATTTCTCTAAGAGAAGCAACTTATACTCACGGAAATATTATGAATAAAAAAGCTTTTACCGTAAATATTCCCTCGGAAAATCATATTAAAGAAGCAGATTATTTTGGAATTGCTTCTGGAAGAAATGAAGATAAATTTGAGGTCACCGGTTTAACACCGGTAAAAAGTGAAAAAGTTGATGCTCCTTATATTGAAGAATTTCCATTTGTTTTAGAGTGTAAATTAGTTAATATAACTGAATTAGGATTACATACTCATTTTACCGGTGAAATAATTGATGTAAAAGTTGATGAAAATCTAATGAAAGATGGAAACCCAGATATAGAACAAAT
>DAWK01000172.1:0-11891 GCA_002509745.1 Methanobacteriaceae archaeon UBA349
AAAATTGCTAAAAATTAAATTGAAATAAATTTTTTTTCAATACTTCTCCAGGAGTAACTCCAATTCTTTTTCAGGTGATAACTTGAGTAATGACTCATATTCAACATTTTTAACAGCTAAGTAGGATTTTGAAAGTTCTTTACCCATAGCATTTAATAATACATCATTTTTTCCTAAATTATCCAGTGTTTCACCCATATTATCTGGAAGTGGTTCAATACCCAATTCATTTCTTTCATCAGAAGATAATATGCTTGGATCTATTTGAACAGGTTTTGTTAGTTCCATATCTTTTCGGATACCATCCATTCCCGCAGCAATAACCACACCGAGTGCCAGGTAAGGATTGGATGAAGCATCGACCGTTTTCAATTCAAAGTGTAAAATATTTCCATTATCTTCTCTTATGACTCTGATGGCTGCCTCGCGGTTGTTAAAACCCCAAACTCGGAAGGCCCCAGCCCACATCTTTGGACGGATTCTAAGATAGGATCTTGGTATGGGTGTGGTAATGGCCATTAATGCTGGCAGATGGTGCAATATTCCCGCAATGAACTGCTGGGATACTTTAGAAAGGCCATATTTATCTTCAGAGTCGTGTAAAATATTATTCTGATCTTTCCACAGACTAAGATGAATGTGACAACCACTGCTTGCAGCATTGGGAAATATGTTAGGTAGAAAAGATGCTAGAAGCCCATATTTCAGAGATATGGCTTTTATAGTTTCCCGAAATACAATTTGGTTATCGGCAGATTGAAGGACATTATCATATCCAATAGTTATTTCATGCTGTCCTGGACCCGATTCAGGATAATATTGTTCCACATTGATGTTCTGGGCAATTAAAGATTTAACAATTTCACCAATAACATCTAATCTTTGATCCATGGAATAAGTTGAAGCAAAAGGAGTAAAATCCGATGGTTCATAATCTTTATAATTTTCACCTGTTTTAAGGAGGTAAAATTCGTTTTCAAAGGCAGATTTAATTTTTAAGCCCTCCTCTTGAGCATCAGAAATCATCCTTTTGAGAAATCCGCGTGGACAATTATCCCAAACTTCGCCATTTTTGACCATATCCCCTATAACTCTGGAATGTCCTGGAGCATATGGTATATTAGTTAAAGTAGATAAATCTCCTTTTAATGTTATTTCACCCACTGGATCCAGGCCAGAACCATCCACTACACCATCATAAATCACAGGAACACCCTGCTGGGCACGAGAAATTCCAACTGAAAGTTCACTATCTGAATTCATATTTTTCAGAGTGTTTATATGCAAGGCCTTAGCCCGGATAATATTAGCATTATCACACCATAAGACACGTATAAACTGAGTTTTTGAATTCAATAATTTGCTTTTTATTTCATTCATAATTTCACCCTAGATGAATAGGATTTCTTTGTTAATTATTAAATTATTTATATGAATTATGCTATATATTATTATTAGATAAAGAAGGAGCATATTAAATAAAAATCATTTATACAGTTATAATATTTCTACAAATTAATAATTATTATTATTATTATTATTATTATTATATAATTGGAAGTGCAAATATCTTTTTAAAAGATTTAAAAGGACAAGGCGGTGCAGAATACCTGCTACTAATTGGTGGAGTTATAATTGTTGCTATAGCTGCCATAAGTTTATATCAAAGCTATTTTGATATTAACTCCAATAATGAAACAGCAGATGTTAAAATAAATATAACTAGTATTGGAACTCCATATGCATTAAAAGCAGTATACGAAGTCAATGATACTACTAATGGTAATAATGTAATTAGTGGTGGATATAAATCTTTTTTTTATCTTAATAAGGGTCAAACAAAATCTATAAATTTAGGAAAAATGAATTCGGGCACTAGCTTTGTGGTTCTAGTGGGTGTTGGAAATCCAGACAAAGCACCACAAGATTTACCGGGTTCTGATTGGACCGGCAAAAATAGGTGGGTTCTGGTTACTGTAAGTATTGGAGATAAGGTAACTTCTTGGCAAGTTGCAGGACCTTATAATTGGCACAATAATCCATCCGGAGCAGTTATAAAATCATTTACTATTCCTGGAGGTAGTGGAACTGGTTTAAATTATACCGAGGACACATCCAAAGTTCGATCATCTACTTAGAAATAATATTATACTTTATTTATACTTTATTTTTTAGACCATTTTGCAATTAAAATAAGTCTTAAAATAATTTTTTTAAAAAAAAAATATATTATAATAATTTATCAACCTATAAATCTATAATATAATTGATAAAATGCAGATACTAAAAAAATATTCCATCCAACCAAATAATACTCATCTCTATGAGTTGGCCTTTCTCCATGAGTCATATTCTAATGAAAATGGCCTTAATGAATGTTATGACAGATTAGAATTTTTAGGGGATGCCGTTCTGGATTTAGTGGTATCAGAATTTTTATATAATATGGATTCTACTTTAAATGAAGGTGATTTAACCCGTAAACGTGCTAATTATGTATGTAAAAAAGCACTTTACACTTATTCCATGGAATTAGGGCTGGATAAGTACATAAAACGGGGTGTGGGGGAACAATTAAGTCAAAGAGAAATTAATTCCATTATCAGTGATGTATTTGAATCATTTATTGGAGCATTGTATCTGGATCAGGGCCTGTGTATTGTTAATGAATTTCTCTCTAAAACCGTCATTCCACATATAGAAAACAAGGACATATTTTTTTATGATTATAAGTCCGAATTAAAGCAATTATGTGATAAGAAAGATTTGAAACTGAGTTATGATCTAATTAAAGAAGAAGGTCGTCCTCACGATAAAACATTCACTATGGCCTCCATAATTAATGGTAAAAGCTACGGATTAAGTAGTGGTGGGAGTAAAAAGGAAGCAGAACAAAATGCTGCTAAGATTGCTTTAGATAAACTTTAAACTATTTATTTGATTATTACTCATCTTAATACATAAAGAATTCATCATGGCTTTTAAATACCAGTTATAATTTAAATTCTTCATTTTAAATATAAAAATGCCTAAAATTAAAATCAAATTCTTTAATACCCATCTGCGCTCTTAAAGTCGTGCTTATAATTTTTGTTTTATAATAATATAGAAATAAATTTATGTTATTAACAGCAATATATTATTAATAAAATACATTACAATTTTCACGGAGGTGAAAAAATGGGAGATTTGAAAGAAGTTAAAGCATTGCCAGTAATGTCCTTTGCCTCAATTATATCAGTAATTTCTTTAATTTTGTCATTCATTGCAGGTATCATTTATTTTATTGTTGGATATGCTGCATTGTACAGCGTGAGTACTTATCTTATAGCATTAGATAGTAATACAACAGCTGTGGTAAACTCAGTTTCTGGTTCTATTGCTTCTATGGGAGCCTTATATCTCATAGTAATTTGGCCTATTACTGCATTTATTATGACCTTTATAGGCGCAGCTATAGTGGCTTTACTATACAATGCATTAGCACCACGCGTAGGTGGCATTAAGCTAGAAATTGAATAAATAAATTCTTTTTTTCTTTTTTAATATTATAACTTATAGAATAGATCTTATTTTAAAAAGTCTTGATTTTCAGGAAATAGTTGAAAAAAATTATTTAAATTTATTTTTATCCACAATTCCATTTAAGGGAACAAAATGAAAAAATATCAATACTAGATATGACAATATGATAATAATGGCCAATCATAAAGTTCTCTCAGCAGAGGATAGTAAAGATTTCGTGAAGACGACTTCTTTTTATGAATTATGTGACAAATTAAAAAGTTTAAAAACATCAAAAGGACGATTCGTCCATGTTTTAGGCACACCAGGCACAGGTAAATCCGCTAATATATACCAGGCCCTTTCGCTATTGGATATTAATGTTTATGATGCTTTTTTATTCATAGATATTGATTCAAAACCTAATGAAGTATATAAAATATTTTGGAAGACTATTAAAGAGGATATGGGAGCAAAATCCAAAAAAGAGGTTTATAAAAAAGCTTCAGAATATAATTTGGTACTATTTGCCGATCCATTCCTGGATTCGGAATATATTGATCCCCACAAAGTAGGCCTGGGGCTATGGACTGAAAATAACGGGCCTAGCACATTTCCATTTTATTTTAGGATATTATATGAATATTTTAAACATTACAAGTACTTAAAAGATGTTAATGTGGTTACTCAGACCTCATGGGTACTAAAATTTCATGGAGTAAGATATGATATTCTTACTGACTTCCATTTAATATCAAAAATCTTGGTTTTCTTCTTAAAACTTTTTTTTGACGTGGTTGTTGTATCCTATAGCAAAGAAGAAATGATTAAAATTGTGAAAACTTATTACAGTTTTTTGAGTGATGATAAAATAGATATTTATATTAAAAAATATGGTAATAGGCCTCGATTCATTTTAAAGGCTCTGGAAAAAGAGTTTAAATAGGATTAGCAATTATATTTTATTACATCATCTTTTTTTAAATTTATTATCAAATATTCGCCATGATTTAGCAATATACGGCTCACATTTATCCAATTCAGTTAATATACACATTTTAATAGTGTCTGTTTTTAATTCTGTTTTTCCATCAATTTGTTCTTTAATATTATAGTATACTTCCTCAATTATGTCTACTTTTTCTTCAGGAGTATATCCCGCATCAATGGCCGCCTTTTGAAGAGCATTTTTTATTTTTGTAGGTTCATATGGTTCAGTTTCTCCTTTTCTTTTTATTACATGTTCCATCAAATCACCCATTTAGTAGTTTATAATAATTTTATATATCTTATTTCATAAATTTTTTATTAAAAATTTTTTCTATTTTTAATAACTAAAAATTTGAATAATTTTCTAAAGAAAAAATAAGAAAAAAATTTGTTAATTTATTCTTTAAAAGCATTATCCACATGGTTAAAACTTAACAGAGTTATTATAAACTTTATATAATAGTTTTGAATATATATTCATAACAGTATATTTGTGAAGGAGGGATGATTTTTGAAAATTATAATAGCATCTAATGGACGGGATTTAAGCTCCGAAGTGAGCCCCATATTTGGAAGAAGCCATGATTTCATAAGTTTCACTTTGAATGATGGTGAAATAAATGATATCATTGCTAGTGAAAACCCGGTGCGATCCGAAAAAGGTGCTGGAAGCCTGGCATCAAATTATTTAGCAGATAATGATGTAGACGTGCTAATAACTGGAAAATTAGGAAATGTATCATTCCATGTTTTAAGAAATGCCGGAATAAAAGTTTATAAAAGCATACCTGGAACTGTGGAGAAAAATATCGAAATGTTTAAGGAAGACAAATTAATGGAAATAAGTACATTACAAGGTGGTTTTCCAAAATAACTCTTCTCATTTAAAGAATTTTAAATTTAAAAATTTAAATTAATAAAATTTATATCCCGATTTGAATATATATTCACTCATGTCCAGGCCTAGAAGAATTAGGAAAATAAGGGATGAACCTAAAATTCGTTGTTTTAAACCAGACAGTGATAATATTGGCTCAGTTGATCCAATAGAAATTAATCTAGATGAATTTGAATCAATAAGATTGAGAGATTATCACGATATTCAACAAAAAATGTCGGCAGAGATGATGGGTATATCCCAACCAACATTTCACAGAACATTATCCTCCGCGCGGAAAAAAATAGCTAAGGCCTTAATTGAGGGAAATACGATAATTATCACAGGGGATGAATTCATGACAGAAAAAAATAATTATAAATGCAATGTTTGTGAATTTGAATGGAATAGTCCTAATAAATTGTATGATAAATGTCCCGATTGTAAATCAGAAGATATTACGCTGACTAAAGAAGAAATAATATCAAAAAATGAAGATAATTCCATAGTTCAGCGAAGATCTTATGGTGGTCCGGGCTTGGGAGCTGGTCCCCCTAAAGTCTGTAAATGTCCAAATTGCGGATATGAATCTCCAAAAATACGTGCTGTACCATGTAGAAATACTAAATGTCCTGAATGCGAAACACTACTTTGTGGTGCAGACAAATCCTGAATGGTGATAAATTTGACTTTTATTGAAATAAAGAATATTAATAAATCTTTCAATGACATTAAAACTCTGGAAAATATTAACCTGACCATTGAAGAAGGATCAGTAATAGGAATTCTAGGAAAAAGTGGTTCTGGGAAATCAGTTCTAATAAATATGCTGCGCGGAATGAAAGGTTACCAGCCAGATGATGGTCAAATAACCTATAATATTGCTTTATGTGCAGATTGTTTAAGGGTAGAACCACCATCCATGGAAAACAAAAAATGCCAATGTGGTGGACAATTTAAAGCCAAAAGTGTTGATTTTTGGAACTGTGAAAGGCCACTATTTGCGGCTATAAGACGCCGAATATCAATCATGCTCCAGCGAACCTTTGCATTATATGAAGACGATACCGTCATAGACAATGTCTTAAAGGCAATTGATACATCAGATGAAGAAAACATTCCTAAGGCCATAGAACTGATTGAAACAGCCCAGATGACACACCGAATAACTCATATAGCTCGTGATTTAAGTGGTGGGGAAAAACAAAGAGTTGTTCTAGCCAGGCAAATGGCCAAAGAACCTATGCTATTTTTAGCAGATGAACCAACAGGAACATTGGATCCCCAAACAGCAGAATTATTGCACGAAGCACTTCTAGAAGGCGTAAAAAACAAAGGGGAAACTATGGTCGTTTCTTCTCACTGGCCGGAAGTTATGAAAAAACTATCAGATTATGTAATATGGCTAGATAACGGCAAAATAATAGATGCTGGAAATCCAGAAACTGTTGTTCAAAGATTCATGGATACCGTACCATTACCTGATAAAAAAACGAACACTAGTATTGGTGAGCCTATTATAAAACTGGATAATGTGAAAAAACATTATTATTCCATTGAAAGAGGAGTAGTTAAGGCCGTGGATGGAGTGGATCTGGTAGTAAATGAAAGTGAAATATACGGTATTGTGGGATTAAGTGGAGCCGGTAAAACCACACTTTCCAGAATCCTTTGTGGCCTAACTGAACCTAGTTCAGGAGATATAAATGTTAAACTAGGTGAAAATTGGATTGATATGACTCAAAAGGGACCATTGGGAAGAGGAAGAATAACTCCATATATTGGACTACTTCACCAAGAATACAGTCTTTATCCTCACAAAAATATAATTCAAAACCTTACAGACTCCATTAGTTTGGAATTGCCTGCAGAATTTGGTAAAATAAAAGCTTTACATGTTCTCCATGCAGTAGGGTTTTCAGAAAATTATGCCCAATCTATGTTAAACAAGTATCCCGATGAGTTGAGTGGTGGGGAGCGACACCGAGTAGCACTGGCCCAGGTTTTGATAAAAGAACCTAAAATTATTGTACTTGACGAACCAACCGGTACCATGGACCCTATTACTAGAGTTCAGCTAACAGATTCTATTATTAAAGCAAGAAAAGAGTTAAACCAGACATTTCTAATTATATCTCACGATATGGATTTTGTAATTGATGTCTGTGATGTAGCTTCCCTAATGAGGGGAGGAAAAATTCTAAAAACTGGCCACCCCCAAGATATTATTAAAGATTTAACCATTAAAGAAAAAGAAAAAATGTTAAAAAATGATTGAACTTTTAATCAATTATTATTTAATTTATAGGTAGTGATAATATATGTACAAACTATTTTTGGCCTTAATTGCTGTGGGAGTGATTATTTTCGTTTTAAAATACAATCCCACCAATAAGTTGGATTAGGTTAATAAAAATAAGAATTATTTTATTTATTTTTCCTCAAATTTGTTATGAATCATTATTATTAGCATAATTTAGACTTTAAATTAAAAATAGCTAATAAATCAAATTTTTATATTTTAAATATTAATAATAATTTAAAATATATGTATTAGAATCGCTTTTGGTAGTCCAGTTCTTGGAATTTTATTTTGAATTGTGTCCCGTGGCTGTTGTTGATTTCGATTGTTCCATCGATTTGATTAATCAAGTTGTTGATTATTTGCAGGCCTAGCGAGTTCGATTCTTCAATATTAATGTCGTTTGGTAGTCCTATTCCATCATCACGGATTATTAGTTCATAATCATCATATTCTTTTAAAGCTATGCTTATGTTTCCACTTAGCTCATCAGGAAAAGCATGTTTCATAGAATTAGTTATTAACTCATTTACTAGTAAACCACAAGGAACAGCCGTCTCAATACCCATGAAAACGTCATCACAATCAAAATTCAGGTTTACCTTACCAGATAAGTCATAGCTCATTAAAAGTTGTTGGGTAAGGTTCTCTAGATAATCTTTGAAATTGATTTTAGAAAGATTTTCGGATTGATAAAGCTTTTCATGAATCATAGCCATTGATTTAACACGATCACGACTCTCAATGAATAGCTCCAAGTCTTTATCATCCGAAACATTACCTGATTGCAAATTAAGAAGACTAGAAATAATCTGCAAATTATTCTTAACCCGATGATGAATCTCCTTCAACATCATATCCTTCTCAACCAAAGACTCCTTAATAATCTTCTCCTTATCCTTACGATCCGTAATATCAATCAAAGACATCAAAATACTATCCGAAGAAGAAATAAGCTCCGAAGTAAAAACAAAAAACCTCTGATTACCATAACGATCGACCAAAGAAATCTCCTGATTTTTAATTTCAAAACATTCCATATTTTCTTTGTTTTGATTTTTGATCATATTGCAAGCATTGGTGCTTTTCTTATCATTATCGTCAATAAAATCTTTTAAGTTTAATTTAGATTCAATTTCATCCTTGTAGTAGCCTGAAAATTTTTCAAATTTATGATTAACCAGATTAATATTTAAATCTTTGTCTATTATCAAGCTTAAGGTACCAGTATTCTCAAATATTGTCCGGTATTTATTTTCAGTCTTAATTAAAGCATTTTTTGCAGACTCTTCCTCATTAATATCCCTTATACTACTAATAATTCTGTAAAACTTATCATTATAAAAAACGGGTTTTTCAATAGATTCAAACCATAAGTAATTTCCATTTTTATTTTTTAATCGGAATTTAATTCGTCCTACTATTCTTTTTTTCATACTGGTTTCTATCGTTTCCCTAAATATTTTCCTATCTTCAGGATGTACATAGTCCAATAATTTTGACCCCGTTAATTCTTGGGGAGTGTAACCTAAAATCCAGAAAGATGATTCACTTACAAATTTTAAAATCCCTTTTTCATTGGTTTCAGATATGATATCCATCATGTTGGATGTGATGAATTTTAATTGTTCTTTTCTCCTTAAAATCAAATTCTTGTTCTTTTCCAGATCTTCTTGTGCTTTTTTTATTTCATTTATAGAAATAAACTGCCTAACAATGACTAAAACTACGATAAACCCTACTCCCCACAAAATTTCATCGGCAGGATCTTCAATATATATTACCAGACCATAGGCAATAATTACTAAAAACAAAGGAAAATAAGAAATCCAGTTTTTTTGTTTCTTAATAGACCTGAACTTAAATAAAATAGGTTTTAAATTGATTTCGATTTGTTTATAGCAGGATATGGCTGCTAATGCTGCAAATATATTTCCTAAGGAATATAAAATGGAGCCAGACATATCATAAAAAGCAATTGAACTTAAATCAAAATAGGCATAAAATACATCTCCAAATATCTGCGAGAATATTGCCAGTGAAAACAAAGCTAAAGGTGTTAATAATGCTTTTTTATTAATATTAAGTAATAAACTCAGGATAACAAATAAAAGTAGAATGTCTAAAAATATGTAAGAAACTGAAAGTAAAGTAGAAGCTATAATTGCATTAGTATTTAATGTGGGAAGTATAATTAGAGACCATAAAATCAATGTAGCTGAAATCATGGTAATGAAAATATCAATGAATATTTTAGGATTGATTTTAATAGGTCTAAACATTATAAAAAGGCCTATAGCAAATAACGGATAATAAGCCAAAAAGAAAACATCTGCCACTGAAAGATACGCATTCACTTTTAAAAAGCTATCTAAAAACATATAAATAATATCTGCAAAAGCATATGCTGATTGGGCAATAGCCAAAAATAACCAAGCTACATAAGATTTTCTATTGTGTTTTGAGGCCCAGTGTGCAGCATAACTCAGCGTGGCTGCAGCAATTATATTAAAAAAAACAGTTGAAAAATTAGTTGAAAACGTAGAATAATACTCATCGCCGCTTAAAAATATGGGAATAATTGTAAAAATCACTAAAAGAGAAAATAAGAATATTGCATACTTTTTAAAGCTGTTTCTATTTGAAATATTATTCATGAGATCAACAAAATGATGAATATGATAATATGCATATTATTTTATTAATTTAACATTAAATAGTTACTTATTTCAATTTTATTAAATCAAAGTTCTAGAAAAATAGAACTAATAGTTTTAGTAAATATTAATACAAGTTGAGAAAGTTTGAATTAAATCTAATTAATCCTATAATTTATTATATAATATTTTTAGAAAAATTTTGAATTTTTTTATATGATTTAATTAAGTAAAAATAATTTAATTAAATTCTAATTTACATACATTTTCAAATTATATTTAATTTGTACCTAATTTGTACCTAATTGTGAAATAATTACTTTAATATAATTCCAGAAAGAATTACTTAGAGTTTACTAATTAAGATAATAAAGGAGTTACGTATATGAATTATTTAGGGTTAATATTAAAAAATCCATTTAGAAATAAAACCCGGAGCGCCTTGGCTATTGTGGGTATAGCTATTGGTATTGCCACCATTGTGGCTTTAGGGCTGGTAACTAGCGGCCTCCAGGCATCCACTGAAACAACATTAAAAGCAGGTTCGGCTGAAATAACTGTTACCAAAACTGGTTCTAACAGTTTTCAATCAACCGGAGGCAGTATTGACGAATCTAAAGCCAATGATCTTTTGAAAATTAGTGGAGTCAAACAAACAGCAGGAATATTAAAGGCCAATGCCAATATCTCAGGTGCTTCAATGGGGCCCGGCGGTGGATTTACGGTGAATGGTATTGAAAAAAGTAAATTAAGTCTGGTGGGAGTAAGTAGTGTAAATGGATCAGTATTTAATGAAAATGCCAATGAAATAATTTTAGGAAAGACCGCAGCAGATAGTCTAAATAAATCTGTGGGAGACAGTATCGATATTTTTGGAGAGAAATTCAAAGTTACTGGAATATTTGAAACTGGAAATTTCATGTCAGATGCGGGGGCTTATGTATCCATCAGTAAACTACAGAATCTTACCAGTAATGATAATAAAATAACTGCTATATCCGTAAAAGTTACTGACAATGCCAATGTAACTGAAGTAAGTAACAGAATTGCAGATAAATATCCAAATGAATTAACAACATCGACCGCTGCTGATCAGGCAAATCGAGTAAATGATGCTTTAGGCTACATTGACACCGCCACCTGGGCAATTTCACTACTGGCTATACTCATTGGTGGGGTGGGAGTTATTAACACCATGATCATGTCAGTTTATGAACGAACCCGTGAAATCGGTGTTTTAAAAGCGGTAGGGTGGAGAAGTCGTAGAATATTAGGTATGATTTTAGGAGAATCCATTGTACTCACTTTAGTTGCTGGTACGGTAGGTACCATAGTCGGAATTGTGGGCGTAAATATTCTACTTGCATATTCTGCTAGTTTCGGTACTATGATTAACCCAGTTTATTCACTTGACCTATTTTTAAGAGCCTATGGAGTAGCATTCTTGGTAGGTATCATTGGTGGAATATATCCTGCCTACCGGGCATCAAAATTAGCACCAACTGAGGCGTTGCGCTATGAATAATCAAAACAATGCGGATTCTAATATTGGAAAAAATGA
>DAWK01000172.1:11909-29187 GCA_002509745.1 Methanobacteriaceae archaeon UBA349
AAAACACATATTCTAATCCAGAAAACCCGGAAAATATTATAGAAATACAAAACCTTAAAAAAAGCTATGATGATGGTAAAATAAAGGCCCTGAATGGAATAGATTTGGAAATAAAAAAAGGAGAGTTTGTTTCCATAATAGGACCGTCTGGTTCTGGAAAATCTACCCTTTTAAATATGATTGGAGCTTTGGATGTTGCGGATGAAGGTTCTATTAATGTGGCCGGTATTGATTTAACTAAAAACAAAGATTTAAGCAGATTTAGATCTGAAGAAATTGGATTTGTATTCCAGCTACACAACTTGATTCCCAATTTAACAGCCAAAGAAAATGTGGAAATACCCATGCTAGAAACTGCATTTTCTAGTAAAGCCATGGAAGAAAGAGCTATAAGTCTTTTAAAATCTGTGGACTTGCCGGATAAGCTCGATCAAAAGCCCACCAAACTTTCAGGTGGACAAAGACAGAGAGTGGCCATTGCCCGCGCACTGGTTAATCACCCATCTATTATATTGGCCGATGAACCTACCGGTTCTCTGGATTCGAAAACAGGAGACATAATACTGGATCTTATAAAAGACCTTCATCAAAAGGAAAATGTGACTCTGGTACTGGTAACCCACGAACCATATGTGGCCAATATGGCAGATAGAATTATTACTGTGCGTGATGGAAAAATAAAGGAAGAAAAAGCGAATTTGAAATAATAATTTTTTAAATTTCTTTTCTTATATTTTTAAATTAAATTAGATAATATAATATAGAATCGGTAATTATATTCACTGAAGCACCTAAAATATTATAATAATTTTATATTTCTACATCTTAAAGGGATACAAATGAAAAAAGTGCTCTGGTGGTTAATTCTTGGTACAAGAGGTGGAATTAATCGTGCCAAGATAATTAAAAAATTAAATGAACGACCATATAACGCACATCAGCTTGCTGAGTTATTAGATGTTAATTATCGAACTATAAGACATCATATGAAAATTTTAGAGGACAGTGCAGTTGTCCAATCATCAGGGGCCAAATATGGTAAAATGTATTTCCTCTCTGAGAAAATGGAAAACAATTATAATGAATTTGAAGCAGTTTGGAATCAAATAAAAGAAGCTGAAAAATAAATTACATTATAATATTTGAAAGCAGTATTGGAATCAAATAAAATACGTAACAAATTAATTTAAAAAAATTAATTAAATATTCAAGTGATTAAAATGGCCGCAGAACTATTAGGATTATCTGGAATTAAACTTTTATCTATTGTAATAATAATAGCAAATATAGGGCTTGCCGGTGGCCTATTGTATCTATATATAAAAAGCTACAATCAAATAAAAATAGGTTTTACCGTAGGACTTATTCTATTTGCATTTTTGTTAATGATTAAAAATTTGGCCACTATAATACTTATACTAACCGATAGTTCTGCTATTATGGATAAACCCTATTATGTGGGAGATATCATCGAATTGATAGCCCTAACTATTTTATTAAAAGTTACCTGGGATTATTAATTGTTATATCTTAAATGATTGCTTAATAAACAATTAATTACAAAAAATAATTTTAGGTATAGATAATTATCAAATAAATTAAAATAAAAAAATTGTAATTAATTTACAGTAAATATACTAATTTTTAGATAATTATAATTCAATAAAAATAGAATCCTCTTCAATAATAACATCATATCTATTCAAATCTGATGCCTCGCCTGTTAAAAATTTCATTAAGGTAGATACATTTTTAAAGACTTTACCAGTAGTAACATCGTACTGAGTTCCGTGCACTGGGCAAATGACTAAGTTCTTGCTTAATTTTCCATCAGGTAAATATCCTCCCCTATGAGTACAAATAGCATCAACAGCATGGAAATTTCCATCAACATTAGCTATTAAAATCTGTTTTTCCTGAACTGAAAACCCTTTCATAGTGCCTTCTGAAATATCCTTTAATTCACATAACTTTTCCATTTTAACGCCCCTTAAATTTATTCTAACAAAAACCTCAATAAATTTATTATTTAGATTTTAAAACCGGATTTAATTAATATTTCTTATTTAAACTATTTAAATATTATAAATTGAAATATTATCTTTTTAACGAGTATAATTAAACCAGCCACAGTATTTTCATCCTTATTCTAAAACTAAAATAATATTCAATTTTTCAATTAAAATCATAAATCTATATATCCTCTAAAATTCAAATTATAAACATCAACAAATTTCACTAGTGTATATTAAACCATGTGTTTAGAATTACATCAAAAGTAGATTTTGTTGATCGGAGGAGATATAATCTCGCGAAAAATGCAGATGGCAATTGTAATAGCAATATGCATCGCTTTTTCTTGTTCCAGCACCATATATGCCCAAGATATAAATCAATCAATAACCAGTGATAACACCTCTTATGAATTAGTTAGTAATAACAGTTCAATAGGAGATAATTCGACAGAAATGAATCAAAATCAAATACTTGTCGATACATCGAATAACACCAAGAACAATTCCACCGAACATGAAGAAGCAGACGTTGTAAATAATGAATCAAAACGTCCAAATTCAACCTCCCTAAATAATAACTCTGCAAAAGAAGATATAAAAGCAGCAGGAACCACCAACAGTAAATATTCAGCGAAGTTCGACCTTAAAAGCATTAAAAATGCTGCATCAAAGGTCAGAGTGTACATCGAAAACAACCATAAACTACCTGGCTATGTAGTTATCTCAAACTACAATTTAACCATGAGTGAATTCCTTTACTTGCTGGCAAAAGGAATAACTCAGATCAATAGTGGAAAAACCACAAGCATAACTCTCAAAAGTGTATCTGCTGCCAGTAACCCAAATGGAAATTCAAAAGTAGGCGTTCTCTATAAATCAGCTTACCTAACCTTAGCTAGTAAAGTGGCCAACTATATAGAAAATAATAGAAGAGCACCAAATTACGCAAGTAGCTCACTAGGAAATATTCAGTATCAACGACTAATTTACACCATGTCAAAAATCCTGAACTTCCAGGCAACAAAAGGATATCTACCTAAATATGTTTCCCTAACCAGTATCAGCATTTCCGGTTCTAGCAACACCGGTGAGATTGGTATTAGTAATGTAAATGATGCATATAATGGTGAAATCCTTTCCAATTACCTGAAGTCCACCTCGAATTGTCAGGTTACCAATTCCCAGATTAGTGCATTATCGGCTTCCATCACTAAAGGATTAAGTTCCAAGTGGAGTAAAGCCTCAGCAATCTTTAACTGGGTACGGAACAACCTCAATTACAGTTTCTACTACAATACTAAATACGGAGCAGTACAAACTCTACAACTAAAAAAAGGAAATTGCGTAGACCACAGCCATTTATTAATTTCTCTAGCAAGGACAGCAGGGATTCCATCTCGATATGTGCATGGATCAACTGTATTCAATAGTGGAACAACTTACGGCCATGTTTGGGCCCAACTCTATATAAATGGAGTATGGTATGCGGCAGATGCTATAAGTTATAGTAATAGTTTGGGTGTTATAAAGAATTGGAACACCTCATCAGTTACTATTAAAAATAAATATGCAGAGCTACCTTTCTAAAAGAAAAGCGTGTATAAAAGTCCCCATTTTAATTTTTAATGTGGGGTTTTTATTTTTTATTTTTTTTGGCTAATTTTTAAAAATTTGTAAATTAATTATCTCATTTAAAAGTTAATTAGCTCATATTTTTATAATTAATACTTTATTTTTATTAAAAAATATTATTATTATTATTATTATTATTATTATTATTATTATTATTATAAGATAAAAATAAATGATAGTTTATCATATTCATTAATATCTACTATATTTTAAAAATACAAAGTTTTTGATTAAAATGAGTTTTACAAATCCCTCTGTCAAGAATATAAGTGCCTGGAAGAAAAATCTTCTAAAATTAATGCGCATTTTTATCCTAATTATGGGAATCACAATAGTCATTTTTGGAGTAGGTGGGATTAAAGTATTTGGTATAATGGCCCTAATCGCACTTTTAATTATTTATTTACCCAATTTTTTAAACCCACAACACAAGCAGGTTATTCCTGTCGAAGTGGAAATAATGTTTTTAGTAGTGGTTACTCTAGAATATGTTTTAGGAAATACTTTCGGCCTTTACGGTAAAATACCACACTATGATGATTTTATGCACCTTACAGTTCCGTTAATGGTTTCTTTGATTGGAATGATGTTCTTATATACTGCATACATCTATGGAAAAATAAGGGCCAGTCTGGCATTAATGGCTTGTTTAATCATTCTCATAACCATAGGAATAGGTGGAATACTTGAAATGGTAGAATATTCCTATGATAACTTTATTTATTCCCATATAAGCCAGGTACTTCCTACTGGCCTTACTCAAGGTTCTTTAACTCAGAATCCTTTAGATGATACGATGAGTGATCTTTTTACTGATGCTTTAGGTGGAATCATAGGTGCCTTAATTGGAATCTTTTTTATAAGGCGTGCTGAGAAAAAAGGCCAGTGCATAGAATGGGTAGATGAATTTGCTGAATTAGAAGGTTTAAAAAAAGATAATAATGAATTAGATTAGAATTGGAATATAATAAATCAAATTATAACGCCCACTATTTAAGGAATATTATTGAAACCATGAACAATTAAATCCTAGGATCATACTCCAATTCCTTAAATTTAATGATAAATTTAGTTCCTGAACTAGTATCCAATTTAATTGTACCCTCTAGTTGACCTACCAGCGAATTAACCAGTCTTATTCCTAAAGATTTCATCTTTTTAAAGTCCATATTCCCAGGTAATCCAATACCATCATCAGAAACTTCTAAAACATAATGATCATCTTCTAAGAAAAATTTAATAGTAATTGTGCCTTTTCTTCCCTCAGGAAAAGCATATTTTATGCAATTAGTCATTAATTCATTAATTATAAGGCCACAGGGAATGGCAGTATTAATATCCAAAACTACTTCTTCTACTTCCCTTTTTAAACTTATTTGATTGGTATTTACTCCATAGGAAGACATTAATTCAATAGAAAGTTTAGAAATATAAACCGAAAAATCAATATGGCCCAAATCAGTAGCCTGATAAAGACTTTCATGTATCATGGACATGGATTTAACACGGTTTTGACTTTCTTGGAATAAATTAAGAGCCTGTTTATCATTAACATACCTTTTTTGAAGATTCAACAGACTTGAAATGATTTGCAAGTTGTTTTTAACCCTATGGTGAATTTCCCTGAGTAAAATTTCTTTTTCTTCTAAAGAAGCTTTTAAAAAGTTTTCAGATTCTTTTTGATCAGTTATATCCTGTACTACAGTGCATAAGATATGAGGGGTGCACTTTTCAACAAAAAAATTATTTATCATGACATCCCTTGAAGACCCATCCAAACGTATAATCTTTGTTTCCTTTATTTTTAGGCTATCTGGAAGTATTTTATCTTTGAAAGCATTTTCAAATTCATTTTTATAATAGTTTAATGGTTCCATCATATGGCCATTATCATCTATACCCATTTCATTAATGGTTAATGGAATCAAGTCATGAATTATTTCATGAATAAACTTATCATTAAAATCTTCTTTTTTAATCCCAGTTATTTCTTCCATGGAACTATTCCAATCAATAATTATTCCCGGAGCTATTGCCAGTGAAATACCATCAGATATCTGTTCAACAACACTACGGAATTTAAATTCACTTTCAATAATTTTTTGAGAAGCCCTTTTTATTTCTGTAAGATCTGTTCCTATTATGACAAACCCAGTAGTTACTTTAAGAATATCCAGTATAGGAGAAATATTAAGAAAAACATCAATTTTCTGGTGGTCTATAGAACAAATCACCGATTCAATATTAAATTGTTTTCCATCTTGTATAATTTCCTTTAAATCTATTTTTTGCTTTGAAGCAAAAATTTTATAAAAGGGTTTTCCAATTAAATCATTCTCATCATATCCCAATACTGAAGTTAAACTATTATTCACTTTAGTTATGTTTCCTTTATGATCTGCTAGAATTAATAAATTAGGCATAGTAGAGATAATTTTTTCTGCTGCTTGAGATGGAGTTAGAATAGGGAAATCATATCTCCAAACCCCATAAGCAATGAAAACTAGGCCTATAGTTAAAAAAGTCTTGGTTAATTCTGGAATCTGAATGTAGAAACTTCTTAAAATAAAATCTGTGATTATACCCAATATAAGTGGCATGAATATTCCAAAGCTAATATAGAATGATTGTCTTTTTTGTCCGGTCTCTGATTGAAATGCATACAAAAATACCATCCATGACGAAATAAATGAAACTAATACGGTCCAAAGGGCAAATAAATCATAGATAGTTTCATCTAAGGGTATAGAATATATCCATCCCCAGTACTCATGTATGGGTGGTCCTATGAAAAAATTGGTTCCTATACCTAAAATTACAAAAATCAATGCTGGCCCATAAATCAGCAAGTAAGTTAATTTACTTCTCAAGATATATGATCTTTGAGTAAAAATAAACGCGGTATGTAGCAATACTGCTGGTATAAAAGGCCAAAATGCACTAAATTTCAGCCATATAAATGCACTACCTGATGATTCTGCTAAACGATAAGCAAATTCACAAAGTGCCATGAATGAAACAAGTACGCTGAAAATAGTAATTGTTCGATTTAGAGAGTTCTTAGGGTTCCTAAAGTAAATGAAGTTAGCTATAAAAAAGGAGGTTATGGCCGATATTAAGGAAATTATTGCAAATTCATTCAATTTGGATTTCACCTTCACTAATATTAATTATTGCTCTTTATTAATATTAACTTTTATTATTTAAAATCCACTAATTCAATATATTTAACCCAAAAACAGAAATTAAATAATTTAAAACCAGTGCAATATCTTTAATTTAGTTAAAACTTTTTAATAATACTTTAATTGGATTAGATTCATTTTAAAAGAAAATTAAGTATTTTAGTAGGCAATATTAATAATTTAAAAGGAAGTAATCTTTTAAATCAGCTTATAAAAAATATTGGGGATGATTTTATCATACAATGTAATAATGAGCATCTGAAAGATCTTGAAGTTAAATTAGAGTCTTTAAATGGTAATAAATAATATTATACTAATGTAAAAATAAATAAAATAAAAAAATATTAAATTTTAATTTTATATTATCTATTAAAATCGATTTTTCCATTAAATTCTTTTAAAACACCTTTATTAATCATATCTCGCAGAACACTATTTATACGATCAAAGGTCTTCTTACTGGTGGTCTTGAAACCAAAGAGACGTGAAGTTTTAATAACCAGTTCTCTCTCAGGAGTCATGGATTCAAAGTCCAGAACCATTCTAATGGCCTCTTCTATTTCTTCCGCAGAAATAAAGGTAATATTTGGTTTATAAATCCTCTGCCTAACTGGCACATTAGATGTGTCATTCAATAATAAGAAGTCACCGCTACGCCTTATATTACCATTGTTTTCAGCCATCTCTACTGCACTGGAGATAATATTCCGTACTTTATTTCCTGCTCTCCTAAGGCCACATCCCTCACGAATTCTCCTAATAATTTCTTCATAATGAATAGGGCCCTCTATAGATACAATTTCACTAACTACAGTAGATACAACAGGAGTAGGACTTTTATAAAGTTCATCAGAAGTTGTTAGAGTAGTAGATTCATAAGGTTGATAGGGAATGAGTTTATCTTCTAATTTTGGTGGTGAAGATGGGTTTAATTGTTTAGAATGTTCTGAATCTATTTCTTCAGTTTGAAGATTTGATTCTTCTAGATCTGTTTCCTTAGATAATGGTTGGCCAATATCTGAGTCAATAGTAGAATCAATATCACTAGTTTTAACATTTCCAGTAATATCTGAATCTTCAGAATCTATATCTTCCGAAGGTATATTTTCAGCATCAATATTTTTAGAAACTATATTTTCAGGATGGGCATAACTTGATTGGACTTCAAAAGAACTATCAAGTTCTGAAGAAGATAATTTTATACCATTCTCAATGAGAACCTCATTTTCAGACTTTTCATCCATAGTTTCTTCTGCTAATTCACCTATTGCAATTTCAGATTCTTCAATTTCTTCTAAATTCTCTCCTAGATCATTGATTTCTTCTGATTCTTTTTCAAGCTCAGTAGTTGTTTCTATTTCAATAACACCAATGGCATTTAATAGCTTTTTCTGGGTTTCTTCCCGATTCCGGTACCAGTCAGTGGACCATACATGAATAATCTTCCAACCCAGGCCTTCTAAAACCTGTTCACGGAGACGATCCCTATCACGGGCCACAGCAGAGCTGTGATACATGGCCCCATCACATTCAATACCTACCATGTATCTTCCATGGTCTTCTGGATCTACAATAGCCATATCTACTCTAAAACCAGCGCATCCTATACTTCTTTCTACTTCTAGGCCATGTTCTTCCAGGAATTGGTAAACTGAGTCTTCAAATGGGCTCTGTATTTCATCATTAGTTCCTTTTTCTAGGCTTAAGCTACCGTTTTCAGCGTATTGTAAAAAGGTTTTGAGAGCTTTCACCCCAAATGGTGTTCCCCCAGTTACATGGAGATCCATGGAACGGAAATTAGAAAAGGCCACACATTTTTCCCGGGCCCTGGTAATGAGTACATTTAAACGGCGTTCTCCACCTTCTTGATTTAATGGGCCGAAGTTCATGGATATTTTTTGATTTTCATCAAATCCATAACCTATACTAATGAATATAACATCCCTTTCGTCACCCTGGATAGTTTCCAGATTTTTAACAAAGAAATGCTCGTCAGCATCTTCTCTAAAGTACCTTTCCATTTTAGGATGTTCTTTTCGCATTAATTCCAGTTCTTCTAGAATTGCGTTCATCTGGGCCACAGAAAAAGTCCCAACACCCAGACTCTTAGTTCCTTTATACTTTCTAAAGTGATTGAATATTTCTTTAACAACTTCCTTAGCTTCAACCGGGTTGAAAGATCCTCTTCCACGCTCATAAACAGTTTCTGGAAGATAATTAAGTTTTAAACCTAATTCTTCACTTTCATGGCAGGGTGAAGGATAAACTAGAAGGTAGTTATCATAGAATTCCTGGTTGGATACTGCAATCAGTGATTCGTGCCGGCTACGGTAGTGCCAGCGCAACATTTTTACCTGGAAACTACGTTTGCACAGGTGAAGAATACTTTCCATGTCTGCTGCTCGAGCCACTTCTTCTGTTTCCTCTTCAGATATAATCATCTGATCAAAAAATGAAGTTGGTGGGAGTTGATTAGTATCACCCATAACCACCGCAGTTTTTCCCCGTAAAAAGGCACCTAGAGCGTCTTCTGGTTTTACCTGAGATGCTTCATCAAAGATTACCACATCAAATTCCAGTTTTTCATTGGCCGGATCTAAATACTGGGCAATGGATAAGGGACTCATCATAAAGCATGGTTTAATTTGCTGTATGAGTCCTCCGGATTTTGCTAGAAGTTTTCTTAAAGGTAGGTGGCCTCTTTTTCGTGTGAATTCTCCACTGAGAACATTGGCCTCGGAGTTAGGAGCTGCTCCTCCAAATACTTGAGGCATATTATGATTTAACTTATTGAATAATCGTTTACGATTGAGCTCAATGATTTTTGAATCCAGTTCCTGGAATTCAGTTATTCTACCCTGATGTAAATCTCCAATAAATGTGTAGAGAATGGAAATCTCTTTAAAGGCCATGCTTAAAAGACTATCGGCCAAATTACCTTCCATTATATCCTTAACATCATCAAGGGCTATAGCTCCAGATTCAACTGATGGAATAAATGGTGCTGCCTTGGTTTTCATGCAAAGCTTCTTTTTCTCCAGATACTGAGACCATAAAGGCAAAATACTGAGATTGTCCTTCCATAAACGTAATTTGGTTTTCCATTGACTGAAAGTAACCATTTGTGGTTCTTTATTGAATATTATGTGACTATGAGTATTTAGTGTGGATTTAAGGGCATCTAATGATTTAGAGAAATAATCATTTTCTGCTAAGAGTTCATTTTCCATTTGAGTTATTTTTTCATGGTCTATTCCACTGACAACCAATTCCATAGTTTTATCAGTGATTATATTTTCATTTGCCAGTTTTCTAAATTGAACCATCCACTTGGCAGTGGCCGTTAATTCTTTAACTGAGGAGTTTTCCAGGTTCCAGTGTGATCCAAAGAACTTCCGGGCCACTTCTTCATGTTCATGCAGTTGATTTTTTAAGTTGGTTAGATCTTTTAAAGATTCTAAATCCTGTATAATCTCATAATCATTTTGTGGTGGGTTTTTAATGTAAAGTGAATCAATTTCGTTTTTGATTTTCCGATATTTACCACTTAAAAACTTGATTTTACTGGAAGAATGTTCCAGATAGTCCCTTAACAACTTATCCAGATCTTTTTCCAAGACCGAGTCATGGAATCTTTCCAGTATAGTTATACTTTTTTGAAGTTTCTCCAGTTTCTCTAAAAGTAAAAAGGCGTCATTTTCATGTTCATCCCATACTGGTGAATTTAAAATTTCTAAATCCACTGGCTTTGATTCAGATAATATTTGAGAGGCTAGAATAGTTTTATCCAGTTCATAGAAGTTTTTGGAATTTTTAATACCATATTCCTCTTCAAATGCCTTGACTTTTTTGCGGAATAAATCTAAATTATCTTGAGTTTCAATTATTTGCTGTTCAATCTCCCGTATGGTGGGAGGTAAAATCATTCCAGGGTCAGTTCCAGACCATGGATTTTCAGCTAAGGGAGGTAATAATTCAGAAAGACGGGTGAGGTTTTCCAGTTCAATAATGGATTCTTCCCATTGTTCAGGAGTTATATCTTCTGGAGATGGAATTCTTACCACTGGAATCTCTGGAAACTTCTTCTCTGCACTTTCTTTCATTCCAAAAAGCTGGAAAGGTGATAATCGTATTTTGTATAGTGGCTGATGAAGTGCCCGATTATATTCATTTAATTGTTTTCTAAGGGTCTCTAAACGATTAAGCTGCCGATCAATATCCAGATCTTCTTCCGGCATATCCTTTAGAGAACTTTCCAACTCTTGTAAAACATCTTTTTTACGGGTTTTATGAGAGTGCAGCTCTAAACAGAATTTTCCCAGGCCTATTCGATCCAAACGGCTTTTAACCACTTCCAGAGCAGCCATTTTCTCACTGACAAAAAGTATGGTTTTGTCATTGGCCATGAGCTCAGCAATGAGATTAACAATGGTCTGTGATTTACCCGTTCCGGGTGGTCCTTCCACCACCAGGTTAGATCCTGCTTTAACATCTTCTATGGCTGCTATTTGTGACGAATCAGCATCCATTACATGGTAAACGTCTTTATATTTAAGTCGTTCATCCACTTCACTTTCCATGAAATTGGAGCGTTCTTTTGCTAAATCTGGGTTGAAAATAGCACTTATTAGTGGTTTTTCAGTTATATCTATAGTTTCCTTGTAAGTGGCCGGGTCCAGGTCACGGTACATGACGAACTTGGTAAATGAAAAGAAACCAAGCTGTATTTCGTCGTGGACTTTCCATCCTTTCATGGATTTGGTGGCCTTTTTAACCTTCTTTAGGTATTTTTTGATGCCCTCGGCATTGACCGGCATATTAAATTCAGGAAGTTCAATATCTTGTTCCTTTAACTTGGCCTGGAGAGATATATTGGTTAGTATGTCATTACCGTCCCAGTGGATAGAAAAAGACATCCCTACTTTTCTTCTTTCAATTATAACTGGAATAAGAACCAGTGGTGCCTTCCTTATATCTGGTACATGTGGTTCGTCCCATTCTAAAAAGCCCAGGCCTAGATAAAGGATATTATATCCCTGTTCCTGGAGCATGGTACGGGCCCTTTGATTAATATAAAATAGTCTTCTTTGAAGCTCAGATGGTGTTAATTCCGTTTCCAAAAAACGGTTTTTCTGTTCTTCTACAGTTTCCTCGTCAATTGGTGGGAATTCCCAGAGATCCGAATCTTTATCTTCAGTTTTATCTTCATCTTTTATTATGGTATCTACTTTAGCTATTTTGAGGTTCTCCACCATGGATTCTAAAATAGCACTGTTTTCATCGGAGAGATCTTCAGGTAGTTCTCTTTTCTCTTCAGCCTCTTTTTCTAATTCTCTTTCTAACTCTTTTTCATCTCTTTGAGGCAGGAACTGCATTTTTTTCTCATTTAAAACCAGATAATCGTAAATGTGAGAGGGAGTATCATTTACCACTTCAATGGTTCTAGAGCGAGGTCTAAAGTTTAAAAGCTGATTACGCATACTTAAATCAAGTAATTTTCTTCTAAGACTCTTAAATTCTTTTTGAATTGATTTGTTTGCTTTAGACCCCATATTTTCCCTCTTATATTGTCTATTTTTTCCATTTATATTATAAATTGATATTATTATAAATTGATGAAATGAATTTCATTGATTAATTACCCTATTAATCCTAAATTCATAATTTAGATATAATTTTAAGAATCATGATGGAATTAAATTTGATTCTATTTTATTATTGATTCCTTAGAGAACTTTAATTATTATATTTTATTTTTATCCTATTTTTAAATTATAATAGTTATCTAATAAATATTTTAAGGATTAATATAAGATAAATCTTTCTTAGAAATGATTTTTCATTAGTGAATTTGATTCATGGAATTATAATTAATCATTAATCAGTTCCAACCATACATTACAAATAAATTTTTAAAATAGAATAAATGCCATTGATTATTAAAAAAAAGAGTATGATATAAAATAATTAAAGAAAAAATAAATTTCTAATATTTTAGGATTATTATCCATAATATAAAATCAGCCTACAAATCCTCATGCATCCGGGACATAATCAAGGCCAAAGTAATAATATCCATTCGATTGTGCTCTATTATGGGTACTAAAGGTCCAATATTATTTGTTTTATGATAAGTTTTATAATAGTCCGGAATATCACCGCTTGGAACATCATCTATCCTTTCAATATCAAATAAGTGTTCCTCAATCGTGGTTAACTGGCAGTTAGGTAAATCATCCTTCCAAAAACGCCTGGAAAAATGCAATAAATCAAAATGAGGTCGGTTTAAATCATTTTTTATGGAGAAAAACCTTAAACGATTTTTTATAAATGGTAAATCAAAACTTGCACCATTAAAGGATACAAAGGCTGTGTCCTCATTGACATGAGAAGTAAAAGCAGATAGAACTGCTGGTTCTTCGCCATAATCACGCAACAAATATTGTTTAACTTCAATCTCATCATCTTGTAGAGTGGCCTCTCCCATGAGTATCACTGGCACGTTGGATAATCCCATGGTCTCTATATCCAGAAATATGAAGTGTTCTGGTTCTTTAAATCCAGCACATTCCAGAACTCGCTTGTGAGAAGCAGGATAGCGATTTTTTACCAGGTCAATTATATCACAGGCCAAACCATTATCGACTTTCTCCAGTAAAATTTCGGCCTTTGGACCAAAACGTGGGTGTTGGGTGAGGTCTTCCATGGTTTTAAAGCCATCTGTTTTTAATCTAAATTCTGTTGAATCTCCCACACCAGGTAAAAGTTTAAAATCACAATTGATAGATTTTTTAACTTTTTTAGAGGATTTAAGATTGAATTTAATTTTTTCCCGATTAGTTATCTGAAATGTTTTACCGTGATCTGTTTCAATTTCTTCCCCACCTAAATCTTCAATGGTTTTATTTTCATTTTCTTCCATTAATTTGGCCTTTAACCGTTCAACAGGATCGGTGTAGGTTGAAAGTGAATCTTTCAGATATTTTTCGTGTTTGTTGTATTTATCAGATGGCATATTAATCCTTTATTGCGTTAAATAAGCTTTAATTATAATATAGGGCCCCTTAGTTATTAATTGGCTTATGGTATGGTATATTATAAATTTCATGAGGTGATTTATTAGGATTAATAATTTATTTGTAGTTACTAATTGATTTATTTTATTTAAAGCAACTTCCTTAAACTTTCAGATGCTTCCTCATAATCAGGATTCAAGCTTAAGGCCTTACTATAAAACTGAATAGCACCATGAATATCCTCTTGGGCTTGTAAAATTACTCCTAATAAATACCAGGCCTGGTCACTTTGTGGATTGGATTTTATAATGTCACTTAAGAGAAGTTTGGCCTCTAAGTATTGTTTATTGTTATAAAGTGATATGGCCAGATGATAAAGTAAATCCTCATTTTTTGAATCAAGTGCATGGGCCTGTTTATAATATTCCAGGGCCAGGGGATGATTACCATTTTGTTCTAAGGACATGGCCTTATATTGCAGTAAATTTGCATCTTCTGGTTTGATTTCCAGGGCCCTTTCAAAGAATGATAATGCTTCTTCGGATTCTCCGTTAGCATATAGCTCTTTTCCCCTTTCTTGAAGTTTATTCAAAGCTTCAAATTCTACATAGGCCCCTGAACCTGCTAGGGCCTTGGCAGGTGTTTGTGGTGCGTGAATGGAGATATTTTCAGGAGATGGTTCATCTTTAATGGATATTCCATCTTTAATATCTTTTATTCCATCACCAGCCATCTGAGATATTTCAGGGATTATCTCCCTCACATTACCAGATTCCATATTTTGACGCATTTTCTTTAGTATGTAGCTGGTAGCGTCTTTATGAAGTGGCCTATTCTCATTACCACACTTTGGAGAGTATATGCAGGATGGACAACCCTCTTTGCATTGACAGTTATCAACCAGGGCCCGGGTTGAATCTAACAGTTCTTCAAATACTTCCAGCGCCTTTTCAGCTAGCCCTATGCCGCCTTCATAAGCATCATAAATGAATATACTTGGTTCTTGAGTATCTGGATGATATGGTGTTGATAATCCACCAATATCAAATCTATCGCACATTACATGTAATGGAAAAAGAGCGATGAGTGCATGTTCGGTGCCATGCAAACCACCAGCAAATATTTCATCCCCGTCGAATTTCTTTTCCAGTTCATCTTTTAGTGATGCAGGTAGGGTAAACCATACTCCCCGGGTTCTGAATTTTAAGGGAGGTAAATCCAGAGGATAAGTTCCCAGAACCTTACGGTAATTCATTATTTTATATTTGTAAAAATCTTCCGAAACTTCCAGTTCTCCAAAGTGAACTTTAAGCCCACCAATTTCTCTTTGATCTATTTTTTCAGTTATCTTTATGTCAACATCCTTTAAAACCTGGGTGTGATAGTCCACTGTTCTTTTGGCCACATTTATAAATCTTCTTTCACTATCAAAGGTCTCTACGGTATAGGTCTCTCCCTGGTTTATTAAGACCGCGCCTTCATGGGCCTCTCGATAGGCATGGGAACGTTCCATTTTCTCCATTAATCGATTGCTATGCATTACCTTGAAAATATCTGAGGATATCTGATCTAATCCATGTTGAAAAGCAGGATTATCATTAGAATTATAAATCCAATTATAGGGAGTTTCCCTAATGGTCCCATTATTAATTAAGTCGCTTAAGATAGAAGGTTCTGCCTCAAAATATTCTTTTAAGTCTTTTTTATTTAAGGGCAGCTCATTAATAGCACATAAAAGATGGGCCTTTACAATGTGAGGATTCTGCAAATCGATTATGGCATTTTCATGCGCCTTATCAAATAAAAACTGAGGATTGTTCATAAAGTACTGATCTAATGGGTTCTGGAAGGCCATTAATACCACCAGACTATCTTTATGTTTCCGACCAGATCTTCCAGCCTGTTGCCAGGTGGATATCATGGTTCCAGGATATCCAGATATAATTACTGCATCCAATGAACCAATATTTATACCCAACTCTAGAGCATTGGTTGTGGTTACTCCCACCAGTTCTCCAGATCTGAGTTTTTCCTCAATATTTCGCCTCTCTTCAGCCAGATAACCCGCTCGATAAGCAGTTATTTTATCGGCCAATTTTGGTTTTTTCTCACCAATCTGGTTTTTGGACCACATGGCAATGAGTTCGGCCATCTTACGAGATACCGTGAAACACAGCGTCTGCAAATCCTGAATTATGAAGAATAAAAATAAGTTCATGGTCTCCTGGTGAACTGAAAGATCATTCTTCTTATTGTAAGGATTATAGAGAATGAAATGTTTTTCTCCACTGGGAGAAGTATCTTTAGAAATAAGCTGGAATGGTTCTCCAATTAATTTCTCAGCAAATTCCTGAGGATTGGCCAGGGTGGCTGACGAGAGAATGAACTGGGGATTAGAACCATAGTAATGGCATATTCTTTTCAATCTCCTAATTAAAAATGCAACATTAGAGCCAAAAACTCCACGGTACTGGTGTGCCTCGTCAATAACCACGAATTTAAGGTTTTTATAGAATCTCTCCCACTGGTGATGCCAGTAAAGAATAAGATGTAGTTCATAGGGATTGGTTAAAATTAATCGTGAATTTTTCTTAATCCCGGGGCGTTCACTCTTAGGCGTGTCTCCATCATAGATATTGGATATGAGTTTAAGATCAAGATCAACTTCCAAGCTTTTAATTATTTGAAGCTGGTCATTGGCCAGGGCCTTGGCCGGATAAATATAGAGTGCGGTGGCATCATTATCTGCCGTGAGTTGCTCCATAATAGGCAGATTAAAAGCCATGGTCTTTCCAGAAGCTGTGGGAGTGGTAATTAAAACATTTTCTCCCGCACGCACATATTTGAAAGCCTGAGCCTGGTGTTGATAAAGTTGAAAATTGTTTTTACCCAGATAATTCATTATATTTTCTGGAAGGTTTTCCACTTCACAGTACTGGGCCTCACGGGCCGGGAGAGTTTCTACATGCTCTATTTTATCCCGGTAGCGAATGTCATTTTTCAGTCTCTCAAGTACCTTGCTGACCATGTTATTCCTGTTTTGTAATGTTGTAATAAGAACTTAATTTATCTATTAATTATTCTTAATGGTACTTGTAAGTTAATAAATGTTTTTGAGTATTATTTAGAAATTATAGAGCATATATTATGTATAATTCCAGTTGATTTTTTTAAATATAATCAAAATAAAGCACATAATCCAATTTTCTATTATTTAAAAAAAGTATAGGCATGTAATTTAAGATTTAAAAACACTATTTTCCTATGAGAGTTCTACTTATCTTACATTTTTCTTATTTTTGACAATCTTTACAATTATTTTTTTTAGGAGTAATGGCCATTAACCTATTTCATTATCATCTAGTAAAGAATATATAACTTAGAAATTTTATTATTTAATATCAAAAAAATATAATATGATTAAAATAAC
>DAWK01000088.1 GCA_002509745.1 Methanobacteriaceae archaeon UBA349
CTTTCCAGCAGAGTATCATTGGCCGCCCCTACAGGTCCATTCCATTGTAAAAATAAGGTAGATATCAATAATAAAACTAAAATTTTTTTATACAATCAGTAGCACCCCTATCAAATATCGTAATAATATTACTTTATGATTAAGAGTTACTAAAGCATATATAAATTTTTCGATTTTATTCTATGAAAAGACCTTTAAATTACATTAAAAAAATTAATTTAAAATAAAAATGAGAATGAAATAAAAAAATAAAAGAAAAATTGAAAAGTTAATCTTTCATCAGACTGTACATAACGGCCTTCTGAGCATGGAGCCTGTTCTCGGCCTGGTCCCATACCACAGACTGAGGCCCATCAATAACGCCTGCCGTGGTTTCCTGTCCCCTAATGGCTGGTAAACAGTGCATGAATATAGCATCCTCATTGGCTAAGGCCATTAATTCTTCATTCACCTGGAAGGGCATAAAATCATTCATTCTTTTTTCCTGNNTCTTCTTCGTCACCCATACTGACCCAAACATCAGTATAAATAACATCAGCATTCTTTACTGCTTTTTTAATGTCAGAAATTATTTCCAATTGGACTTCTGATTCTTTGGCCAGTTCCTGCGCCTTTTCAAATATTTCAGCATCGGGTTCGTAACCTTCTGGACAGGCCACAGTCATATTCATTCCCAAAATTGCTGAAATTAAAAGCAAAGAATTACAGACATTGTTTCCATCCCCTACAAAAACCAGTTTTCCTTCAAAACTACCTCTGTGTTCTTTTATGGTTTGCATATCTGCTAGGGCCTGGCATGGATGTTCCAAATCAGTTAAACCATTTATTACTGGAACTGAAGCATTTTCCGATAATTCTACAACATCTTCATGTTTGAGTGCTCTTATCATTATTCCGTCGACATAGCGGCTCAAGGCCCTAGCAGTATCAGATATAGGCTCCCCACGCCCTATTTGAAGGTCATTGGTAGATAAGTATAAAGCATGACCCCCCAATTGGGCCATTCCCACTTCAAAAGACACTCTTGTTCTGGTGGATGATTTTTGGAATATCATGGCCAGAGTTTTATTTTTAAGGGGTTTATCATCAGATTTACCTTTTTTAAACCATGCANNTAATTCATCTCCAAATAAATGTAAAAGATATGTATAATTCTTAATAGAGAATATAATATGTATTATCAAGCTTAAAAATCTATTTAAATTTCTAGGTAATTCATATAGTGAAGTATAAATTTGCAGTGATAATTCTTAAATGTTTCTTAAAAATAGTTAAAATTAATTTCATCTATTTTCAAATTTCAAAATAATTTAGAAAAATAAAAAAGACAAAACGAGGTAATAATGTGTTTATTATCGCCTTATTTTCTTCATGTGGTCAATTCTCTTTTGAATAAGTTCTTTAGTCCCCACATCCCTGCGGTGATATAAATCTCCCTTGACAAACTGAGTGGCCTCTTCACATATTTTTTCCGCTTCTTCAATGCTTTCTCCAGCAGCTACCACACCCAGAGCCCTAGAAGCAGAAGTATATACCGCATCATCCTTCTGATTAACCGCAGCATAATAAACCGAAGCGCCTAAATCATCTATGGCCTTTTCATCAACATGAATTGCTTGATTGGCAAATTTAGTTTCTGGATAACCATCAGGAACAATATACTTACAAACCGTGGCCTTGTTCTCAAATTTAGCCTTTTTAAGATTTACATCCACAATACTCTGGCAGATATCAACCATACTTGATTTTAAAAGAGGAAGGACGTTCATGGCCTCTGGATCACCGAAACGAGCATTATATTCCACCAGGCGTGGGCCTTCTTCACATAGCATGAACTGGCCATAGAGAACTCCTTTGTAAGGGCCAACTTCCTTTTTTATGGCATTTATAGTATCTTGCATTATTTTAACAGCATTATCATAGTCTTTTTGATCCATGAAAGGAAGTAAACCATTCTTATCAGAATAAGAACCCATTCCACCAGTAATAGGGCCTTCATCTCCTTCAAAGGCATGTGGATGATCCTGAGCAGCAGGCATAGGGGCCAGGTGCTCCCCATCCGAGAAGGCTTGTACTGTAAATTCTTCTCCCACCAATTTTTCTTCTATTACTACCCGTGGGTGGCCTCCCATTTTGGTTTCCATGATGTGACGAGCATATTCCTTGGCATCATTGTTATCTTCCAGATGGTCCCCTACAATCTTTACTCCCTTGCCTCCAGTGAGTCCCACTGGTTTTATGACCACGTCTTTATCAAATTCATCCAGAAAGTCGCTGATATCTTGATAGTTGTCAAAAACCCGGTAAACCAAAGATCCATCAATTTTATAGTCTTCAAAGAGGTTTCTCATGAATGATTTATCAGTTTCTATCCTGGCAGCACTTTTATTAGGCCCTACACAGCTTATTCCAGCTTCCTCCAGTACATCTACAATTCCCTTCTCCAGTGGTGATTCCGGGCCAATGAATGCCATATCAACCTTTTTTTCCAATGCGAAGGTTTTTACTGTTTCCAGATCTCCCTCGCTGGCCATTTTAAAATCAGATATGCGGGCTATTCCAGGGTTCTGGTTGCTCATTATAGAATAAAGTTCTGCTTCTCCTTTTAAAGCTTCACAAATAGCATGTTCCCTTGCTCCAGTTCCTACAACTAATATTTTCATCTTAAAAGTCCTCCAAAATATGTAAAATAATCAATAAACTCTTTAATCATCCCAATAGATTAATTAGACTTATATTATTAATTTAAAATTATTATAAAATTATTCTATACTCGTTTTTATTATTGCTAGTGTATATGATGATTGTATTTGTTATTTTTATATTTCACTAAATTTAATTTGTCTATTTTTTTATCTCAATTATAAGATAAATACCAATATTATATAATAGAATATTCAATATGAGTATAGATTAAATATGTAAAATAACATGATGATGAAAACAAATCATGACCATAAAATGAATAAGAGAATCTGAAATCTTCTATAATTTATTATAAGATTTGCAGATTCAGTAAGTAAACAAGGTGTTTTTTATGAAAGGTGGCCAAGCCCTAATTAAGTCGCTGATAGACCAGGGAGCAGATACTGTCTTCGGATATCCCGGAGGACAATTACTTCCCCTATACGACATGATATACGATTCTGACTTAAAGCACATCCTGGTAAGACACGAGCAGTGCGCTGCCCACGCAGCAGATGGATATGCCCGTGCTTCAGGAAAAGTAGGAGTGTGTATTGCCACTTCAGGCCCAGGTGCAACTAACCTGGTAACTGGAATTGCAACAGCATACATGGATTCTTCTCCCGTACTGTCCATTGCTGGACAGGTGCCAACTCACTTAATTGGTAATGACGCCTTTCAAGAAGTGGATATGATAGGTATAACCATGCCCATAACCAAACACAACTTCCAAGTTATGGATGCCAATGAAATACCTGCTATTGTTAACTCCAGTTTTGAAATAGCCCTCAGTGGTCGTCCAGGCCCCATAGTAATTGATCTACCTAAAGATATTCAGGAACAAGAACTGGAAGAATACCGGAATGAATTGCTAGATATACCGGGTTACAAACCTACCAAAAAAGGTCACGGCTTACAGATTAAAAGAGCAGCTCAAACCATTATCAAATCAAAAAAACCAGTTATACTGGCCGGTGGAGGAGTTATATCTGCTGGAGCATCTTCTGAGCTAAAGCAACTCTCAGAAATAATTAACGCACCAGTTACCACCAGTTTACTGGGTAAAAGTTCATTCCCTGAAGATCATCCAGCATCCATGGGTATGCTAGGGATGCACGGTCGTAAAGTGGCTAACTTGAGTGTTGATGAGTGTGACTGTCTAATTGCTATAGGCTGTCGATTTTCAGACCGTACCACTGGAAAAATTGATGAATTTGCCCCTAATGCCACAGTCATACACATAGATGTGGATCCCGCAGAAATTGGAAAAAATGTTGAAGTTGATGTTCCTATTGTTGGTGATGCCAAAGTAGTTCTACAATCCTTGATAAAAATGCTGGAAAAGGATACGTCAGGGCTGGACACTTTAAAGTGGATAGAACACGTTAAAAAATTCAATAAAAATTGCATACCTCGAATTTCATTTGAAAACGATCACCCACTGAAGCCTCAGCAAGTTATGAAAGAACTGGCTCAGGCTCTGGATGAAGATACCATCATGACCACTGATGTAGGGCAAAATCAGATGTGGATGGCCCATTTCTTTAACACCACAAAGCCTCGGACATTCATTTCATCAGGAGGACTAGGAACCATGGGATTCGGTTTCCCGGCAGCTATGGGTGCTAAGGTAGCCATGCCTGAAAATGATGTAGTGGCTGTTTGTGGTGACGGTGGATTTTTAATGGTTTGCCAGGACCTGGCTACTGTTAAAGAGTATGATATACCAGTAATAGTCTGTGTTTTAGATAATAGATACCTGGGAATGGTTGCTCAATGGCAGAAACTGTTCTATGACGAACGTATGTCACATACCCATCTAGGAGAAGTTCCAGACTTTGTTAAATTGGCCGAATCATTTGGTGTTAGGGCAGAACGTGTGGAAAAAGTTGGAGAAACAGAGCAAGCAATGAAAGATGCTCTTAAATCAGGAGAGCCAACATTACTCGATATAATAATTGATCCTGATGAAATACTACCTATGGTTCCTCCAGGATGCGGCCTCACAGAAATTGTAGGGGAATATAAGGTCGAAAGAGAAATTCCAGGCGAAATACCCTACAAGCCAATTGAAAAAGCCCATGATGGTGGTGATTAGGATGGTGGTTAAGATGGAACAGAATAAGGAAAAAAACCACATCATTAGTGCTCTAGTAGAACACAAACCCGGTGTCTTGCAGAGAGTAGCCGGTTTGTTCACTCGCCGAGGATTCAATATTGAAAGCATTACTGTAGGAGAATCTGAAGTTCCGGGATTGGCCCGTATGACCATCATTGCTCATGGAGACCAGCAAGTACTGGAACAAATAACCAAGCAATTGAACAAATTGCTGGATGTAATTAAAGTTCGGGACCTGGAAGTGGAAAGTACTGTTAAAAGAGAGTTATGTCTTATAAAAGTTCATGCCCCTACAGAAAAGGTTAGATCAGAAATCATCCAATATGCCAACATATTCCGGGGAAGGATAATTGATGTGAGCAGTGAAGCCTTAACCATTGAGATAACCGGAGATTCTGACAAAATTGATGCTTTAACAGATCTTTTAAAAGGATTTGGAATTAAAGAATTGGCCCGAACTGGTCCTACTGCCATGTCACGTGGTGGAAAGACCATTTAGTGGCAATTTATTATTAATTATCAATTCTTTTAAAAAAAATATTTTTTACTTATTTTTTTATTAATTAATTTCTACGAGTTCATGAAAACTTATCATGAATAATCACATTTGTAATTAAAAAAAAGTAAACAAGACCCTAATTTATATGTTAATTAAACCATAGTTAGAAATACATTAATTCCTGACATGATTATGCACAAAATTCAACTGAATTAAATCAGAAGTTTTTAGCATTCATGTATAATTTTATTCAAGATACTTAGGAGGATGGCAAATGA
>DAWK01000093.1:0-1642 GCA_002509745.1 Methanobacteriaceae archaeon UBA349
AAAATCTGTTCTAATGAATTTAGATGAATTTAGATAATTTTTCCAATTTCAATTAGTTTTAATAAAAAAAATAAAAAATTTATTTTAACTCCGGATAAATCACCTCAATACCCTCTTCTTTTAAAACATCAAAGGCCCTTACCTCCCGAGTATGTATAGGATAAACCTTTTCTGGAGATATATCTCTAATCATATCCCGTATTTCGGGCCCACAGGCATGGCCTGAGGCATGGTAACCCGTATGGACTTCAATGCCAAAGTGGTTCAACCAGTTTCTCTCTCGACGGCCATCAATTTCCATTTCATCATTAAAGGGCTCTGTTTTGGATTTTATGTAAATAGCATTTTCTGGTTTGATATCAATGAGTTCTTTAAATTCAAAGTAGTCACACTGAAACATGTAGTCCTCTGGTCTCTCTTGCAAATCTAGGTAGTTCACATTGTTTTCCCAGGTGATATAATCTTTCTCCCATCCTTTATAATCTCCCAGTATATACTCACGGTCTATTTCACTGCTGCACACCCATTCCTCATCAAAACAGACCTGTGACTCTCCACCCATAAGGCCCCAGGTTCTGCGCGGTACATAAACCGCCACATCATCAATTTCAGGGTATCCTCTACCAGAAAATGCATTTAATAAAAAGGCCTGTTTGGTATTGACCACCATTGTTCTATCTGAATCCCGGGCTGCTTCATAAAAGGTTAAAAAACGATCCAGATCTCTAATCGGATAATTCACAATTATTAATCCTTTATGGGAAAGGGATAATTCTCGAGCCTTCTTTTCAATTTCTTCTTCGGTGGTGTTATGGTCGCGGTCAATACGGGTTCCCTCAGTAATTAAGGTGGTAGGGGCAAATTTTTTCGCTTCTTTAATGAATTTTTTAGTCTCATATTCTCTTTTACCATGGAAACGGAAATCACCAGTATAAACCAGCGATTCTTCTCCATTATCAACCAAAAATGCACAAGAACCCGGCAGTGAGTGGTCCACCGGAGCCGATTTTATGATAAATTCCCCAATTTCAAAGTCTTTATAAGGTTCTACAATTTCAATAGGCCTTGATTTTTTAGTATCTTTAGCTGTGGCCTTTTTATGAGTGGTTTTTGAATTTTTATTTAATCTAGTCTTGGCCAAATAAAGAAAATCATCAGTATAATTCAAATAATTATTAAAACCGGCCATTCCCGTCTCTTCCAGGGCTTTGATAATCAAATAGCTTTCTTCACTCATGTAAAATGGAATATCATCCCTTATATGGTGCAAATAACCCACGTGATCCAAATGGGCGTGGGATATCAATATTCCATCACTGGAAGGTTTTTGATGGTGATTAAGGCCCAGGTGTCTTATATAATCCTCCCGATAAAGGCCCTTTATTTTAGGTAATAAACCAAATTCCACCAGATCCATAATTCCATTTAATTTTCTAGGCTGTAAAAATTCTGAAAAGTAATCTCCTTCTGAATTGAAACTTTTTCCAAAGTCCAGGAAAAATGAATTTTTTACCCCTCGAACATGAATCTTATTGCCACCTATTTCCTCTACTCCACCATGAAAATCTATCTGCACCATAAAATAATCACTCCTTAACCATTACTAATATAATGGAATTAGTACTTAATATAAAATAAGAAA
>DAWK01000093.1:1654-3024 GCA_002509745.1 Methanobacteriaceae archaeon UBA349
AAAAGCAAATATTTTTAATTTTATATGGAGCAAAAAATAATGGCCAATGAAAATGAGATAAGTTCAGAAGAGTTTGAAGAAATTTTAAAAAACTGCGATGACCAGCTCCAGGAAAATCCCTCTGCACCAGACACCTGGACTAGAAGGGGAATGGCCCTTTTAGCATTGAGTAAGCCATCTGAAGCACTGGAAAGCTTTGAGAAGGCATTGGAAATAGATAATGAATTCGATTGGGCCTTGCAAAATATTTCAAACGCATTATTTATGTTGGGTAGATATGATGAGGCCCAGGAATATCTAGAAAATCTATTAAAGAAAGATCCAGAAGATGAAGTTACCATTAATAACCTGGGTTTCCTGCTCATGAGTATGGGAAAATATGGCGAAGCATTGGAGATATTCAACAGTTTATTAGAAAAACAATATGATTCCCAACTCCTTAAGCAAAAGATTAACTGTTTAATGGAACTAAGAGAATACCCAGAAGCATTAGAATGCAATGATTATCTTTTAAAAGAAGCCCCTGATGATGGAGAATTGTTAATCCAGAAAGGGAATATTTTATTGGGCTTGGAAGATTATGCAGAAGCTATAAATGTCTTTGATGATGCTATCAATATAAATCCTGATGAGTCAGAAATCTGGAATTTAAAGGGTATTGGGCATTTCCTAATGGAAGAATTTGAAAAATCATTGCAAGCTTATGATAAATCTATTTCTCTAAATCCCGATAATGAATGGCCCTGGTTTTTAAAGGGTAAATTACTATTTGAAATGGGTGACTATGAAGGAGCTTTAAATAGTTTTGATACATCACTGAATTTAAATGATTTAAATCCAGAAGGCTGGTTTAGAAAAGGACTGGCTTTATATGAACTTAAACAATTCACCGAATCCATTGAAAGCTATGATAAAGCCCTGGAACTTTATGAAATATATCCTGAGGCCTGGAATGCTAGAGCATTATCTTTATTAGAATTAGGAGAACACGAAGAAGAAATTCGCTCCTATGACAAGTCCATAGAATACAATCCCCAATACTCTGATGCCTGGACCAATAAGGGTGCTACTTTAGTTATGTTAGGAGAAGAAGTAGAGGGTTTAAAGTGTTTTAATCAGGCCCTTCGAATTAATCCCCATGATATAATTGCTTGGATGAATAAGGGAAATATTTTAATGGCCAGTGAGAATTTTAAAGATGCAGCAGATTGTTTTAAAAAGGTTATGGAACTTGAGCCGGGAATTTTAATGGCCCGCCTATCATATGCCAAGGCCCTCTTTAATATGGAAAAATACGACTATGCCCTAAAGATTCTCAAAGAAATAATTCAAGTGGATCCTGAACTAGATTTAGCCTGGTTTTATCAAGG
>DAWK01000151.1 GCA_002509745.1 Methanobacteriaceae archaeon UBA349
AATTAAATTTATTCCATCTTTTCAAATCTACCTTCTAATTTTTCCATTACACCAGGTAAAGAAGTGTATTCCATTTCATCACTGGGTAAGCGATGTGGTTCAAAGGGACCGTGTCTTCTCATATATTCTGCAATTTCAGATGCAAGGTTTCTGGATCTATCATAAGCCGGGTCATCAAACATGTCAGCAGGTCCCACCAGTTTACCTTCAGCAATCTGGAATCCCAGGGCCATTACCCTTGGAGGTCCGTCAAATCTAACTGGATAAGCATTTTTTTGTCCAACAGGCATTAGTGGACCATTGTGAGAACCTCTCATCCATCCACCCACCAGGTGAGGGAATGAAAATGGTTCAACAACTTCTCCTGCTGCTGGGAAACCGGACTGTGATCTTACAATCGCTACAGGGTCGTCTTTACCAATATATTGCCCTGCCATAAGATTTAATCTTTCGGTGCTGACTGCGGCAGCAATTTCATTATCGTCTCTTCTGCGTATACGTTTAATCACATAGCGGTTGGTGGTACCTAAAAGTGCCAGCAAATCATACATTTCATCAGGACAGCTCATGGTCACTTTTTTATGTTCCATTACATCGAATATTTCAAATTCAAACCCATTATGTAGAGAAGGATCAATAACCAGCCCTGCAGTATTAAATGGATCTGCAAACATTCTAAATAAAGGTAAATTAAATGCTCCTGGTTCTGTTTTATCCATACAGAATATAACTACCGGGTCACTGGGCCTTTCTTTAAATTCCATTTCTGCCACACCAGGACCCATTCCTTTTATGTTTCCAGAAAATGTATCAGAAAGTAAGTCCTGACCTGCTCCATAAAGTTTAAGTTCCTTGGCAACTTCAGTTGCTGCAGAGAATGCATCCCATGCTAATTTGTGAATTTCCTCACTTTCTTCACCATTTTTGTGGGTCATTATTAATTCAGTGTCATCTCCACAGTTGGTTACATAATAATCTGTAAGAAGTTCTTCTTCTTTTGCTTTTGCAAGAAATTCCTCACATTTTGCAAGTAATGCTGGATGGGCCAGTCCATGTCCGGCTACACTTCCTACGTCTGCTTTTATTACACTAATAGTTGTTTTCATGTAAAAACACCTCCATAAGTATCAGGTTTCCAAAAATCTTTTTTTATTTTTATAAAATTCGAACCAGTTGGTTAAAAATGGAATCAAAGTTCAAAACATATCAACCTGAAAATAGTTTAATGATTTATATACTAGTATTTATTTTATTATGATTTAAAAACTTATCCCTCTATTGGAGGACACTGTCAAAAACTTGGGTGTTTTTAAAATTTATGGTTTTTATAAATAGTATTTTTTATTCCGGTTAAAATTATTATTTTTAAAAATAGAAACCTAAATGATTTTATATTAAGTGAAGCAAAGTATTTAGTATGTTTAGATAAAAAATACTTGCATAAATTGACGGTTTGTTTGATCCAGGTTATAAACTTTCCTATTTTTGGGAAGGTTTATCAAAATATGAGGAAAGTCATTTAAAATTGGTTGAAAGAGATGATAATCTATTTAAATCACTGAAAAGATGGTATAAAAGAGATTTTTTCCATATTGAGATGTTGATTCCTTTTTGTCAGGATTGTTTCAGTAAATTTGTAATAAAAATGGATTTAAAGGACGAAAGCTTTATTTTAATCCTGAAGGAGTTGTTAAGGCCTAAATTCAAATGTATAAGTGTATAAAATGTGATAAGAAGTTTAAAACCAATATATCGAACATTGTAGATGATAATAGTAACTTTACACATGAAATTAAAGAAAAATGCATTGAATTAACTGGTTTATTCTTTGAATCAATCCGTAAAATTGCCTATAAAATTAAAAAAGACACATGAGCCAGTATTTCGAGACAAACAATAGAAAACTGGATACTTGGATATGAGATCCCTAAAAAAAAGAGTAAAAAATCTTTATTCTAGATATTACATCTTTCACGTGGAGTGGATCAAACTTAACAGCGTATGGAATTACAGATTCACTTTATTCGACAGTAAACAGAATATTATCGTAGATGATAAGATATACAGTAAAGAGAATTCAAAGAATATAAAAGAAATTTTAGAAGAATCCCCCCTCAAAATAAAAACAAAATAGCAGTAACTAGTGATTTAGATGATAAATACAACTCAATCATCGAATCATTAGGGTTTAAACACCAATGATGTTTATTTCACGTATTAAAAATATAAACAAGAAAATTAAAGACTATATGCGATATAATAATCTATATGATGATGATATGATAAGATAAGGCAAGAAAAACTAGAGTTATGCAGCTTATTCAACAGTATCTTTTAAAAATGATAGAAACAAGATGAATGAAATTTTAAATCAAATAAAAAATTATTTAATCCATTACCATGGGTTTATTACTGTCTTACTTTAAAAAGTTCTTCGCATAGCTGCTAGATGATAATATCGAAAGAACTCAAATAAATTAGAAAACAAATTCCAGAAAACATTTCCCAAAAATATTAAAAGAATAATGAAGATTAAAAAAGGCGCAATGTCACGAATAAACATTAGATAAGAAATTTTAAGATAGATAAACGTTTTTGATAATAAACCCCAAGTTTTTGACGAGCCAGCATTCCAAAAGTATTTAAATAAATAGTAAAGAGTATTAATATAATAATAAATTAAATTATATTAATAGTATTGTTTGGGGCAAATTATGAAAAAGATTAATGTCTTAGTTACAGAGGATATTGATTATAATTTTAGAATTATGGCTTCAAAAAAATTTAAATTCAAAACAGGATGGTATAGTAATGCAGTTCGTGAGGCAATGATTTTTTGGATGTTATATCAACAATTATCTGATTCTCCTGTAGTTATGAATAAAACTAAATCAAGCTGTATTCTTAATGATCTTTTTGATTAATTAATTCATTAATTTTTTTTAGAAATTGAGAAAATTTAATAAAAAATTTTGTGAATGGTTTTATTTTAAGACCAACTTTATTAATAATAATTAAATCTTGATTTTCTAAACCATTAATAAATGCTAGAATAATTAAATAGATAAATGGGGTTAGTATAGATGCAAATATTAATCCAAATGTACTTTTAGGCATAATTATCAATATTAATCCCAATAGTAATGAAGCAATGATTATTTTAAATAATTTAAAATATGGTAATTTTACTTTTGTTATTCTAAGAGTTGTATAAGTACACAGAATCATTATGAAAAAAGCAGATACTGTAGTTGAAATTGCTGCACCATTTAATCCATATCTTGGAACTAAGTAAAAAGTTAAACCAAGATTAATAATGCCACCTATAACTAAAAAAATCATGGGAGGATAAGGTTTTCCAACTCCCTGAGAAATGCTGGATGAAATCCCATAAATAGAATAAAAACCCATTCCTATAATTAAAATGGTTAAAACATTTTTTACAAATAAATATGCTAAAGGAGCTTTTGGAAAAAGAATATTCAATAATGGCTCAGAAAATAACATTATGACAATACAAATAGGTAAAAGCACCAATAATAAATATCTATACGACTGAATTACATATTTTTTTAGAAGATTATTTCCTTTGATAGCTAATGCCTCAGATGCTGCGGGTAAAATAGCAACTGAAACAGATGTTGATATTACTAAGGGTAACCTTGCAACAGGACTAGCAATATTATAATAACCTACTGCATAATTATCCATAAAAATTTTAATTATCATAGTACTCGTATCAAATAATGCTAATTCTGATAAACCTGCCAAAATTATTGGGAAAGAAAAAAATATTAATTTTTTGGCAATTTTAACATCATTCACTGGAATTGAAGGTATTTTTATATTTTGAAGGTTTTCCCACATTTCTTTTTTAAATATTAAGAATGCAACAACTGCTGATGCAGCAAAACCCAATATACTACCTATAACTGCACCCAGAACATATAATCCGGCTAATGTCAAGATAACTGCTAAAGAAATCATGAAAATTTGTTCAGCAGCTCTTGTTATCAAGATATATGTCATTTCTTGATATCCTTGAAATACGCCTCTAAACAATCCTAATAATATGCTAAATGGGGTGATTAATGCTACCATTTGAAATAAAATAGTAGTATTGGGGTCTGCGTTTAATAGATCTACCAAATAAGGTGCAAAGAAATATAAAGAAACTGAGAAGATGATACTCATACACAACATAATTTTGGCTGAAACAAAAATGATTTTTTTAACCATGTAAAAATTATTTTGTGCTTTATATTCTGATACATATTTGGCAATGGCTGGTGGTAGACCTGCTGCAGCAATTAATATTAATATCCATTGTACTGGCAAGACAACACTTAAAATACCATACCCTTCAACCCCTAATAAAAATTGCATTAACATTCTATAAAGATAGCCACCTATTCTAAAAAGAATATTCCCGATTAATATGATAAAGCTACCTTTTATTAAATTAGCCATACCTCACATTTAATCTACTATTATTTATTACTTTCGAAAATCCATACTTCTTGGTTTAAATTAAATTTTATTAAGATTTCTCTTCTTTTCAATTTGTCTTTATTAACAAAAAGGATTAATTTAATAAATTTAGTATACAATAATGGATTTAAAAAATCCAATAGTTTATTGGAGGTTATAACATGGAAGACATGACTGGAATAGTAAATACTGCAAGCGAAAGCAAAAAAGTTTCAGCTGCAACAGGATGTAAGGGATGTGTATGTTCCTGTAGATGTAGTGGGGCAGCATATTGGGTAGGTAGATTCTTAACATTCTCTGGAATGAGATCAGCTTATGCAGTATTTTAAGTAGTTTTATATACTATTTTTAAATTTTTTTCTTCATTTTTTTACAGTAATTTTCGGTGAAAACAATGTTAACATTCAAAACAGAAAACAGGAACATGTACACTTTAGACAAAGATACAGGTCTGTTCATACCCATATCTGAAACATTTATAGCTGTTAATAATGAATTATCTGACAATAAATCTAAAGATCAGATCATAAAAAAATTAGAGACCAAACATGATATTAATGATATAACATTTTATTATGATTGGATAAATAAATGGAAAAAAATTAAACCAGAAAAAAATCATCTAAATTTTTATAAATATGCTACTCCCTCTGATTTAAAACGTTATATACTAAAAAATGGACTTCTACAAATGATATTATGTGTTACTGAAGATTGTAACTTAAGATGCAAATATTGTGTTTATTCAGATAATTATGAATATACTCGTTCCCATTCCGAAGAAAAAATGGATTTTAAAACAGCAAAAAAAGCAATTGATTATTATTTTAAGTTAATAAAAGAAGGATTAAAATTTAATCCATTAAGAAGGCCCGGTATTGGATTTTATGGTGGGGAACCATTACTAAATTTTGAACTAATAAAAATTTGTGTAGAATATATCAAAAAAGAATACCCTACATATGAAACACAATTTACTATTACTACAAATGGAACATTATTGGAAGAATCTAAATCAGATTGGTTGATGGAAAATGAATTCACAATTTCTATTAGTTTAGATGGTCCTGAAAAAGAACATGATAGGCTTAGAGTATACCCTGATGGTAAAGGATCTTTTAATGACGTTATAAACAATGTTCAACATATTACTAACAAAAAATATGATAAAGTAAATGTACTTCCTGTTTTTGATTGGAAAAGTGATTTATTTCAAATGGAAACTTTTTTTTCACAAAAAGAAATACCTCAAGTTTCAGCTCTTTCACAAGTAGATTCAGAAACTAAAACAAAATATTATGAAGACTTTACAGAATCAGACTATAATGATTTCAGAGAAAAAGTAGACTCAATACGTGAATATTATTTTCAAAATATTAACACTCAAAAAATTGAAAAAGAATCTGTTTTTGATCATTTAGTGGGATTTGCACCATCAAAAGAACTTTTTGATACCTTAACTTTAATCAATCCCGATCCAATAATGCCTTATACTGGAGCTTGTATTCCTGGAAGAAAAATATTCGTAGATATAACTGGAAATCTTCACATGTGTGAAAGAGTTAACGATTCTTTTCCAATAGGTAATGTAAATAATGGATTAGAATTTGATAAAATAATTTTATTAATTCAAAATTATCTCCAATCAATGGATAAATGTTCAGATTGTAATGTTAGATGGAAATGTGGCTTTTGTTTTAAACAATTTATGACAAATGATGGCTTTTTATCTTCATCGAAATATTGTGAAAATATTGAATCAAACATGAAATATTCTTTTATAAATACTCTAAACATTGCTGAACGTTTTCATGACTTTATTGAAGAATCAAATACAAAACATAAAAATCTTAAAAAATTTTTGAGGGATTAAAAATGTATTTTAGGCTTAATCCAGAATGCTATTTCATCAAAGGTAGGAATAATGGTGCAATTTTTGATTTGATTGAAGGAAAAACTTATTCTTTAAATTCAGAAGAAACTGGAATTTTATCTTTATGTGAAAATAATTTACCCATCACTCAAGATTATGAATTATTATTTCAATTAAAAGATCTATGTTTGGGTAATTTTTATAAAGAAAAACCATATATTCAGAAAATTAAAATTGATCCTTCAAATGATGATGAATATCAAAATTTAGAATTTTATAGGGCCTATCTTGAAATAAACAATTCTTGTAATAAAGATTGTAATTTTTGTGGATCTCCTACAAAAAGAAGCTTAGGATGTTTGGGTTGTAACAAATGGGATGGTAAAGAAGTTTCTTTAGACATAGAAAGATGGAAAGAAATAATTGATGAATTAGTAAATTTAGGATGTCAAGAAATTTACATTAAAGGTGGGGATCTTACTCTTGATTGGGCAAAGACACTTGAAATTTTGGATTATGTTAATGGAAAATTTTTAAATATTCAAATAACATTAAATGAATACAATATTTCTAAGGATATAATTCAAGATATTGATAATCGAGCAAATTTAATCATTCAGATTGAAGATATAAAACATATTGGAACGTTTGAGAATGCAACATATATCCTTATTGTATATGATTCAGATCCATTGAAGTACGAAAATCTTGATAATGAAAATGTTCTTAAAGATTATATTATAGAAAAAAGTAGAATCAATAATGTTTTGCCTGCGATATCTAAAAAAACATTTCCACACTTTGACTTAAAACAATTTTTAAATAATATAGAATACCATCCCTGCTTGGGACATATAATTACTATATCTTATGATGGAAAAGTTTTAATTTGTCCAATGATGCGTTCTAATGTTATTGGTGATTTAAAATCGAATAATCTTCATGAAATTTTTAAAGAGGAATATGAACGTATAAAAAAATTCTGGAAATGTACTCTGGATAATATTGAAAAATGTACTGAATGTGAGTTTAGATATGCTTGTATGGATTGTAGGGCATTAGAAGAAGTTTTAACTGAAAATTTTAATAAAAAAGCTTTGTGTGATTATAATCCAATTAGTGGTGAACGATTATGAATAAATCATATTCATTTTTGTTCAGATACTTAAAACCACATTTAATATTATTTTTTAGTATTTTATTTTTAGGTATTTTAAGCATGGCTTTTGCTTTGATTAGTCCATTAATAACAAAAGTACTCATCGATAAAGTTTTTCTTGGAAAAGATATTTCACTTTTTTTCAATATTATATTTTTTGTGATAGGAATTTATTTAATTTCATCAATATCTATTTATTTTCATGAGTTTTTTTCTGGGAAGTTACAAAACATTTTATTTAAAGATATATCTATTGATTCGTTTGATATCCTGCAGTTAGTATCATTAAAAAATATAAATAATATGAAAACAGGAGATGTTATAACAAGAATATTAGGAAATACTCAGATTTTAGTCGATATTCCTGTGAATATATTTCCTCAACTAATTATAAGCACTGTGACTATTGTTGCTCCGGTGTTTATTATGATTTCTTTGAATTGGCAGCTTGCATTAATTGTTATGAGTCCTACTTTTCTGTTTATATTATCCTCTTTATATTTCGGTAAAACATTAGAAAAAACCCAATTAATATTCTTAGAATCTAATGGACAAGTATATTCCTTCTTAAAAGAATTTTTGCCTTTAATACAGTTTGTGAAAGTTTTTGATTTGAGAAAATGGGTAAATACTAAATTCAATAAAGAAATGAATGATTATTATGATAGTTCGATGAAATTTACGCAAGTTTCTTCTTTGAATTCTTCAATTAGTTCATTGATTTTCAGTGTCCCCATAATTTTATTAATTATCTTTGGAGGACCAATGGTTATTAAAGGTACTTTAACATTAGGAACATTTACAGCATTTGTAAGTTATATCTCAATATTTTTTTCACCAATATCTCAATTATCTCATTTATGGAATTCATATAAGAGTGCTTTACCGGCTTTAGATAGAGTTACTGAAATATTTGAATTAGAAACCGATATAGATAAAAATGGTGTAGAAAAATTAAAATTGTCTTCTGGAGAGATTCATCTGGATAATATTCACTTTTCTTATAGTGAAAATAAAAAGATTCTGCATGGATTTAATGCCACTTTCAAAAACGGTGTTAATTATCTTATTGGTGAAAATGGGAGTGGAAAAAGTACAATTTTAAAATTGTTATGTAACCTTTATAATCCGAATCAAGGAAATATAACAATTGATGGTCAAGATATATCAAATATTAGAAAAAAAGATCTAAGAAAAAATATTTCTATGATTTTTTCAGATCCTCATATTTTTGATGGCACTATTTATGAGAATATTCATATTGGGAATCTTTCAGCATCATATAAAGATGTTATCAAGACAGCCCAACTTGTTGAAATACATAATTTTATTAAAACATTACCCGAAGGATATGATACTAATGTTGGAGAAAATGGTAGTTATTTATCCAGCGGGGAAAAACAGAAAATTGCTATTGCCCGAGTCCTACTTCGAGATTCACCTATTATCTTATTAGATGAAGCTACAAAATCAATTGATATTAATTCCAGAAATTTGATAAAAGGAATTATTAGTAAATTATCCAATAAAACAATCATTATTGCATCACATCAGATAGATGAAATTGATCAAAATGGTAACATAATCTATTTAAAAAATTAATTTAATTATATAAAATGGATGTATTAATATTGTATTTCTAATGAATTGTTTTATATTTGAAATTTAGATTATAATAAAACCACTCAATGAACTCCATTTTTAATTTTGAGGCTAAATTCTATATTTAGTTTAGAAATAAATTTAATATGATATTAATAACAGTTTTCAATCTAATCCATGACTATTTTATAAAATTAAGACCTTAAATAAGATTAATGATTAACTACTAAAACCCGCTCCCTACCTTTCATCTTTAGATAAATAGCGAGCCTAATAGAAAATTTTAATATAATTTATTTTTTCTTCAGAGATTTTAATGCATTTTTTAATTCTCCATCCATGTCCATGGATTCCTGGGCATCCAGAACCCTTTCTAGATCCGCGTTGGTCTCTGGATATCGGGGAACTGCACTGCATCCCCCATCAGGTATAATAGAAATATCATAGGTACCTATTTCCTTGGCCATATTTTCAATTTCAACCTTGTCCATACCAATCAAGGGACTTAAAATTGGTATTTTAACTGCATGTCGGGTGACCATCAAATTAGGAAGTGTTTGAGATGCCACCTGGCCCATACTACTTCCATCCACAATACCCATGGCCCCTTCTCTACGGGCCACCATCTCGGCAATGCGATACATTCCAGTTTTACATAAAACACAGGTCATTTTTTCTGGTGCCTTAACTTTACAGTTTTGTAAATATTCCCCATATTCTACAACCTTTAAATCCAGCTTTACTCCTGGAGAATATTCTCTTAATTTTTCTACTATTTTTTGAACTTTTTCCAGGGACACCTGGCTGGTGAAGGGATCATTATTAAAATTAAGTGCAATTATCTGGCAACCTCTTTTCATCATTAGATAAGTAGCTACAGGTGAATCGATCCCTCCTGAGAGTAAAGCCACTAATTTCCCTTGAGTTCCAACCGGCAATCCTCCTGGTCCGGATATTTTTTGGTGATAAATGAAAGTTTCATTATCCCTTACTTCCAGGAAAATCTCCAGCTCAGGATTAGTTAAATCCACCGGAGAATCTGTTTTTTTAATAACCACTGAACCAGCATATCCTGCTAATTCCTGGCTGGTAAATTCATGTTCACCTACCCTGCGACAGCGAATGGCAAAACTGGTTTTAGAAGATATGCTCCCTTCCGCTTCCAGTTCATCCACATAACCCTCTAGTTTAGAGGTAATCTCTCCCCGGTCTGTTTCAAGGCCAATGGCCGGAGAAAAAGATACTATCCCAAAAATCTTCCCCAAACCCTGCAAGGCCTCTTTAAAGTTAGAAGGATTAATAAAAATTCTACCCTGGCTAACTTTAACTTCACAATCAAAAGCACTCTTAATATTAGATAATAGTTTCTTTTCAAATCTACTGCGAACTTTGGGGCTTTTTAATCCCACTTCACCATATCTGGCAATAATTAAGTCGTATTTTACCATCATATCCCCTTTATTAAATTAACATTTGTAAATAGAAAAAAGTCCTTTTTCTATTCTCCTGGTAAGATCCCGGGTTATTTCCCTGGCTCTTTTTAAATCAGACTGTCGGCAGGCAATAGGAACATCAAAGATCTGCTTTTCTATTTCAAGTTTCACACTACCAGTTTTCATTTCAAAAGTTCCCTGATCACATGAATAAGCACACATACCGCAGCCAAAACATTTTTTTGTATTAAGGCCCTGGTTAAAGGCCAGAGTGGGACACCTTTCTTTTACCAGGCAGGTGGCACAATTAATACATTTTTCAGGGTAATATTTTGGCCTTGATTCAGTTCCATTCCATAATTTTCCATAGTCAGTTTCGGTCAGAGGTAGGTGTCTTCCTTTTATATCTGCAACCGGTAACTTAATGTCTGAATTTTTAATGAATGTCTGCTCCAGAACTTCCTGGCTGGTTATGGGAATGGCTATAGCAACTGAATCAAATACTTCTGGACCTGCAGCAGTTTTAAAACCTCCCAGATAGTGAGAATTCATATCATGCATATCTGCAGTTAGCATCAAATTAGGTTTTTTTGAAGTACTTCTGGTTCCATGGTCCATTATAAAACCTTCAGAACCATTTAAAAGTATTCGAGATCCCATGCAGATGGTTTTCATCACCGGATCATTTTGTAAAGGATTTAGCTCTCCACAACCAGAAAAGGATAGTCCCTGGAAAGGACCTTCCATATCTATAGCATGAAATATGGAAGATACTCTCTTAGAATCTGGATTTACAAATGCAGTGTAATTTTTAAATGCCATGCGCGTTCCAATCATCCGGGCGGTTCCCATCTCTTCTAAGGTGGTGGATGATTCAATTATCTCACCATGAGTTGATTCAACTTTTATTTCAATTTCCTTACCGGCCACCATATCCTTGAATAAAAAACCACCACCATAATCAGAATCATGGATGCTGTGGGCAGTTCCATATATAATTAAGTCAACAGAGCCCAGCCATTCATTGGGACAGGGACCAGGAAATCCTGGAACCCCATTTAAGT
>DAWK01000146.1 GCA_002509745.1 Methanobacteriaceae archaeon UBA349
CTCCACCACTCAATTGATTGAAATGCTGGAAAGCCCTGAGGCCCAGAAGAGAACAATCGCGGCCACGATTTTAGGGGATAAAAGAGACACAAATGCTATCGTGTTGCTTGCTCACGCCTTAAAAATTGAAAAAGCTCTATATTCTAGAATCGCTATTTCTGAAGCTCTGGGAGAAATGGGAGAATCTGCAGTTGTCCCTGTTGCAGATTTACTGGGCCAAATAGGAAATAACCAGGAAAAAGAATTACCTAAAAAATATTTTAATAAGAAAAGTTATCCTCTGGTGCGGGACATGGCGGCCAGAACCTTAGTTAAAATTGGAAAACCCACCACACCTTATTTGATTCAATTATTAGAAAGTGAAAAAGACATTTATATCAAGCAACATGCCATTGATGCTTTAGGTGCTATTGCCGCTAAAACTGGTGATTATAGTTCTTTAATGCCAATGATTAACTGCTTTGATAATATTGCGGGAATTAATCAAGAGGATATTAATTCAGATGAAAATTTGGATAAAGTTACCTTGTGGAAAATAATCCGGTCTTTAAGTGCTTTTAAAAATTCTAAAGAAGCTGTAGAATTCTTAATTATAGTTTTAAATAATTTTTCTGATCCACAACTGCAATGGGAATCGGCCCGAAGTTTAGGTCAGATTGGTGTATCATCTCCAGAAGTCTTGGAAATCCTGAGTAAAATGGGAGAATCTGATGACATTGAGATAAAAAAATCTGCTAAAAATGCCATGATATCTTTAGAAAAAGATTTATAAAAATTTATTACCTTACAAGTAGATATTAATTATAGACATGGGCTATAAGTTTTTAGAAGTTTCAGAACTCAAATAAATTCTCATAAGGAGTGGATTTAATGAAAAAAGCTTTACTGGTAATAGATGTGCAAAATGAATATTTTGATGGTAAATTACCAATAGAATATCCAGAAAATAGTTTTGAAAACATAATACTGGCTATAGATTCAGCCAATCAAAAAAATATTCCTGTAATTCTTATTCAACACACCAGTTCTGATGAATATTCTTTTACTTTTAAAAAAGGATCCAAAGAATGGGAAATTCACGAAGATGTCCTTAAAAGAGACCATGATATTATAATTGAGAAAACTTTACCTGGAAGCTTCACCGGAACTCAATTAGAAGCATATTTAAAAGAAAATAATGTAGAAAACGTGGCCATTTGTGGATACATGACTCACCTGTGCTGCGATACCACGGCCCGACAGGCCATGCATCTGGGTTTTGATGTGGAATTTATAGATGATGCCACTGGAACTCTTGATTTATCAAATTATGCCGGAGATATTAATGCTGAGGAACTCCATAAGGCCATTTTAATTGTTCAGGCCATGAAATTCAGTGATGTAATTTCTACTGAGGATTGGATTAGGAGTTTAGAGTTGTGAAGGGTCTTTAAAATTAAATTTATTCATATTTATTTTTTTAATTTACCCATATAATAAAATCCATTTGATTTATTACCATTCATGGTATCATAAATAGTTTTTTCAAATATTAATTCTTCAAAATCTTTTGTTAGATTTGATATATATTCTGGTGAATGATGTCTTAAAACAGCACCTTCTAGGAGTTCAAAAACACCATATATTCCATATTTGTTTTCATATTTTTCATATCGTTCCAGATTACGCTGGTCATTATTCAAGGAATAATCATTAATGTATAAGATTCCGCCTTTTTTTAAAACCCTTGAAATCTCTGAAATTAAGTTTTCCTGCATTTTCTGATCTGCAGTGCAGGTTAAAACTCCAATAAGGAGCACGGCATCAAATTCATTATCAGAAAATGGTAATCTTTCACCATTATGCTTAGAAAGATTCAGGTGGGGATGTAATTTCAATCCACGATCTATCATGGCCTGGGAGAAATCTATGCCCCTTAAATTCTTAAATCCATTCTCATGGAGTTCATTCAATGTCCGGCCATAACCACAGCCCACATCCAGGATTTTCATATCTTGTGAGACGTATTTTTCAAACTCTTTTAATTGAAAAGGAGTGGGGAATTCTTTTTTCTCGGCTACTTCGTCCCAGTATGGTTCTTGATTAGGAATCTTAGTCATATAATTATTTTTTAGATTCATTATTATCACTTGAGATAAATATTTCATTTAAAAGATATTATAATTCATGTTTAATTTTAAAATAAGATAATTATATGCTTGTAGTTGAATTGAATAAAACTAATAATTAAAATAATAATCGGGTTACAAAATGAATCAGAAAGCTGAAATAAAAAATATTTGTATTTATGGAACTGGGGGCGTGGGGGGATTTTTCGGTGGCCAAATGGCACATAATCTGGAAAAATTGGGTGATGAATCATTAAAAATAAGTTTCATAGCTCGGGGCGAGCATTTAATAAAAATTCAAGAAGATGGGTTAATTTTAAAAACACCTAAAAAAGAGATCACTACCCATCCAAACATAGCCGTAGATAATTTTAAAGAACTGGAATCTCCAGATTTAATTTTAATCTCTGTAAAAGGTTATGATTTGGATGAAGTCTTGGATGAAATTTCTAAAAATATTAATGAGGATACTATAATACTTCCTTTATTAAATGGAATTGATATATACCACAGAATTAGAGAAAAAATATCTAAATGCCTAATTTTGCCTGCATGTGTATATGTGGGGACTCATATTGAAAAACCAGGAGTGGTTACCCAAAGTGGAGGGGATGGAAAAATAATATTTGGCCAAGATCCAGAATTTCCAGACTGTTCTGTTAATTCCGTGGTTAATTTGTTTGATCATCTCAATATTAATTACGAATACCAGGAAAATGCCCTACCTGCAATTTGGGAAAAATATATGTTCATAGCATCATTTGGATTAGTTTCTGCAGCCTATAACAAAACTTTAGGAGAAATAATGGAAAATAACGAACTTAAAGATTCTGTTAAAATTATAATGGAAGAAATTGTCGCTATTGCAGAATTTGAGGGTGTAAACTTGCGTAAAACTATTATAGAAGACTCTTTGGAAAAAGGAAATAATTTCCCCTATGAAACCACTACTTCTTATCATAAGGATCTAATGAAAGGTAAAAATAATGAAGGAGATCTTTTTGGAGGGACCATTATTAGATTGGCCAATAAATATGATGTTAAAACTCCAGTTACTGAAAAAATGTACTCTAAAATTAAAAATAAATGATTAATAAATAGATATTAGAATATTATTTTAGAAAACTATTAAATATTTTTTAAAAAAAGAACATTTTGATCAAACTTTTTTAAAAAGTTTGATTTAAGCAAACTCAATAGTGCTTGGTGGTTTATCACTAACCGACAATGAAACATGAGTTACTTCTGGAATCTCAGCGGTTATTCTCCGTGAAATGGTCTTAACCATGTCCCAAGGAAGTTCGGGCACGTGAGCAGTCATGGCGTCCATGGAGGCCACCATTCTAAGCACTACCAAGTAACCATAATCTCTAATGTCTCCTTTAACACCGGTAACCTTGGTATCGGTTAAAACGGCGAAATATTGCCATAGTTCTTTATCTACACCGACCTTTTGAACTTCTTCTTCCACAATAGCATTGGCCTTTCTGCAAATAGATATTTTCTCATGGGATAATTTACCAGTAACTCTTACGGCCAGGCCAGGCCCGGGATAAGGCTGACGATTTACCAGTTCATCTGGAATCCCCAGTTCAGTACCTACTATCCTTACTTCGTCTTTGTAGAGTTCTCTTATTGGTTCAACTATTTCTAAAACCAGTCCGTGGGGTAAGGCCACATTATGGTGGGATTTAATTTTCCCTTCACTTTCAATCCAGTCGGGAGCGATGGTTCCCTGAACCAGGAATTTGGCCCCTACCTCTTCGGCCACTCTTTCAAAGACGTCAATAAATATTTTTCCGATTATTTTTCGCTTTTCTTCAGGATCGCTTACACCTTCCAGGGCATCTAAAAACTCTTCAGAAGCATCTACGCACCTGAAATTTAAGCGGGGTTCAAATGTTTTTTGAACGTATTCTGCTTCTCCTTCTCTTAAAAGTCCGTGGTCAACAAAAACAGCAATCAAATTATCTCCCAAGGCTTCTTTAGTCAGAACTGATGCAACAGAACTGTCAACGCCTCCAGAAAGTCCTATTACTGCAGTTTCGTCCCCAACAGTTTTCTTTATTTCTTCAATAGATTCTTTAATAAAATCAGATGGATTCAACATATTTTCACCAAAAAAGTAGATTTAAATAATTTTGAAAAATACTTCCGTATTATTTCATATTATAATGAATTTGTAAAATTACATTAGTTCTTTAAATATATTATTTTAACTTATTCTTAATTTGTAATCAGGATATTTAAATATATTATAAAGCCATTAGAAGAAATTTGATATAACCTTTAGATTAATGGATAAAAATTAATAAAAAATATGATAAAAATAGTAAAAATAGATTTAATTTAGATTATTGAAAAGTATTTTTAAACTTTTTTACAAACTTCGTAAAAGTTTTCAAATACTTTAGGCCCGTTTTCAGTGTGTTGAACTTCGGGGTGGAATTGAATACCGTAAATTGGTTTGTTATGGTGTTTCATAGCTTCCACATCACATAGGGTGGATTGGGCCAGCACATCAAAGTTTTCAGGCATTTTTTTAATCTCATCCTGGTGAGATGCCCACACATTCATTTTGGGGCCTAATCCCTGGAATATATCATTTTCATTCAGAATTTCCAGTTCTATTTGGGCGTAACTTTGAGCGTCTGCCGTAGCCACTTCTCCGCCGAATGCTTTGGCAATTAATTGATGGCCTAAACAAATTCCCAGAACCGGAAGATCCAATTCTTCAATGAATTCTATACAATTTCCCACACGATCTATAGATGGGCCTCCACCTAGAACCAGGCCAGCAGGCTCTTTTTCTTTTATTTCATCTAAAGAAAGTTCATTAGATACTAGTTCAGATGGAATCTTTAAATAATGAAGTGTTCTATGAATTCGGTGATTATATTGGCCGTGATTATTTACAACCAGGATTTTCATGTCTCATTCTCCTTTTTATTTTAATTTTATCCTATTTATTATATGATTAGTTAAATTTTTTGAGTATTAATTAATTAGAATTACATATTTAGAATTTTATTCCCGAAATTATTTATATTGAAATATTCAAACTTCTTATTATGGAACTTATAGATTTAGTATACATAATAATTGCCCTTTTAGTAGCGGCGGCACTGGTTTATGTATTCTTCTGGCTGCTACCAATAATTATAGTGCTGATAATAGCCTATGCAATATATGTGTACTTAAAAGGCCGGTCCTTAGATCTTTAAATTAATTATTAAACAATTTTTTATTAATATTTAATTTAATGGGCAGGTTATTGATTTTTTATATACTAATTTTATTATTAATTAATTTGTTATCAAAATTCTAATTGAGGTTTTTTCAATTAATTTAAATTATATATTTTATTTTAATTCATTTAATTTTATAGGATGGAATAGTTTTTAATAAATCTATTTGATTTATAATAAGTAAATTTGAAAAAAGAGCTTGAGATTAATTAAAAATAAAAAATTAAATTTAATTCACTTAATTCACATTTTCTGTAAATCTTCAAAAGCAGCTGTTGCCGCAACTGCACCTTCACTACAGGCCACAATCCACTGATTCACACCACCAGTAATGTCTCCCGCGGCATAAACACGTTCCAAGTTAGTTCTCTGAAACTTATCAGTTATTATGTAACCATTGTGATCAATGTCTAAGCCTAAATCCTTAGCCAGTTGATTAATAGGTTCATCACCAATGGCAATGAAAACACCACTAACTGAAACCTCAGTTTTTTGGGAAGTCTTTTTATTATTTAAAACCACGGTTTCCACAAAGACATTTCCTTTTATTTCTTCTACATCAGAATCCCAAATTATTGGTATTTCATGTTCTTCCAGTTTTTCCTTTAGATATTTATCTGCTCGAAGCTGATCCCTTCTGTGGACAATAGTTACATTGCACCCAATATTTTTAAGAAATAGGGCCTCTTGGGCTGCACTGTTGCCACCACCTATCATTAAAACATCTTTTCCAGCGAATAATGGTCCATCACAAGTTGCACAGTAACAAACTCCCTTGCCTAAAAATTCTGTTTCTCCTGGAACATTTAGAGGCCGGTGACGACTACCGGTGGATAGAATAATAGAATTGGCATGATATTCCTGTTTGGTGGTTGAAATTTTATAAATTCGCCCCAAAGGTTCAATGGAGGTAACTTCTTCCATTTCATGTAGTTCAGCTAATTTTAAGGCCTGTTTTTTCTTTTGAGCTATTAAACTCACCCCAGCTATTATTTCGTAACCAGGATAGTTCTCCATCATAGGAACTTCCAGTCCCTGACCGCCAGCAGGCCCTTTATCCAGCATTAAAGTTTTGGTGCCCTGTCTGCCTCCATATATTCCTGCAGTAAGGCCACCGGGCCCGGATCCAATGATTATTAAGTCGTATTTTTCCATTTTGTTTCCTCTGATTTTATAATAAGATTAAATTAAGATATTATAGAATATTATATATTTTTTGGAGTATATATTTGTAGAATATTCTTGTTTTTATTCTGAATTATTGATTCTTGTAAGATTTAATAGATGAATTCCATCCAGTTGATTTTAACAAGTGAACATTCCAAAAGTAATTGGAAAAACATATAAGAAAAATAACCAAATAATAACTCAATTTCAGTTAAAATTTTTTGTAAGGTGATTTAATCCATGGATTATAAAGAACTAAAAAAAGATTTGTTAATAGTGGGAATTTTAGTTTCATTTCTTACACCATTTGTTAGATCATCAATTAATCTGGCACTACCTGCTTTAGCCAATGAATTTGCTTTATCTGCTGTATTTTTAACCTGGATATCTACAATTTATTTGCTTGTTAATGCCATACTTTACAT
>DAWK01000134.1 GCA_002509745.1 Methanobacteriaceae archaeon UBA349
TCAAGATCGGCAACGTCGAACCCCTGTCCGGCCCGAACCACCTTGCCCTGGAACCTCTGGGTAACTCCCGGTGCAAGGTGGTTCGGGCCGCTAGTGTTCTGAATAAACCATCACATTCTAGAGGATGGGACTGGTTCATGGCCCAATTCGATGGAGATCGAGAAATGACCATGTATGCACCCCATACAGATAATAACCTGGAATTTTATTGGCTCACTGGGCCCCACCCGCCAGGGACGATGACCGTAGATGTGAAGGGGCAGTTTATTGATGCTGAAAACCGTCCAGTGGATACTAAAGGGACTTTAAAAATCGATAAATGGGTTAAAAGTGTTAAATCGTCCCATCCAGAAGATTATTTCGTCACCAATACTTGGTATCCTGATCACTGGGAATTCCAGTTCCAAGATATGGTTCCGGAAGACATTCGTCACTTCAACCTGACCCCTATTGTTCAGGGAGGCCAAACCGGTTACAATGCCAGCGGCGCCCAGTATTCAGAGGGAGGAGCATATATTAGGAATTTAGATGGTGAACTGCTTGGTAAAGGATTTGCAGAGTCGGTTTATTATGCCGATGCCCATAGCAATATCTTTCACCTGGCCGGCATTCCAGATACTCCTCAAATGCGTGAACTGGTAGAACCCCCTGAAGCATCGTCCTGGTTGAAGTTAAAGGGCTTGTTGTACATAGCCTGGCCACCTCATCAGAAGAAAATTAAAAAAGTACTGGAAAAATGTCTAGAGCAGGGTTTACCTGAAGATTTCCTGGGTTAAATCCTGCTATCTAATTTTTATTTTTACTATTTCTGAGCATATTTGGAAAATAAGCATCTATTAAAAATATAAACAATTATTAAATTTCAGAACATTTAATAATTTTTAAATTATAATACTCATCTAATGTCAAAAACAGCAGTTAAATAGTGATATAATGTCCACCATCAAGAATATTAATCCATCAGAGACCCTAAAATTAATACAAAACGATGAAATAATCATTTTGGATGTGAGAGCACCATGGGAATTCGCAGAAGGCCATATAAAAAATGCCAAAAACCTTGATTTCACGGATCCTGATTTTTCTGACAATTTGAAAAAACTGGATAAAAATAAAAAATACCTGGTTTATTGTAAAACAGGCCGCAGAGGAGCCATGGCCCTAGAAACCATGAAAAATATTGGATTTAATAACCTTTATAATTTAATTGGGGGTTATAAGGCCTGGAATGGAGATTAAGTTATTGGCCCTAAAGTCAAATTTAATCTTAATTTTGCATAAAAATAATGCATTTTATTGTTTTTTCAGTTCAAATAAGCTTATAGAACTATCTAAACCATCTTTACTTGACTCAATAATGTCTATAGCCGACTGTAGTTCATCATTTTTGTATTTTTCATCCACTATCAAACGGTGAATTACAAAACCTATAATAGACAATATAGGCTTTTATTTGAATATTCTATCAGATGAAAAACTTCTTATGAAATAAAGTCAAGTTAGTGGCAATTTAAGATTGAGTTTCAGCAAATACAATTGTATAGTTTTAACTAGCTCAGATCTATCCTCAAATACCAGATTAATAAAAAAATAAACAAAGATAAGTATTTAAAAAAGTTTGGACAGATATACTAATAGGTAGTATGGAAATTTCACAAAACATGTTCTACATAATAATAGCAATCATAGTACTTGTTGGAGTAATTATTGCCATTATACAATGGAGAAGGGTAAGAAAATTAAATAAAGAAGTTGAATTCATTGACAGCTTGACCAAACAAAGAAAAGAAGAGCTTTTTAGAAGTGGTCAGGACCCTCAAGAATCCCCAAGCATAGCTTTACCTAATGCCCAAGAAAAAAATCTGGCCCAAATAATGCAAATAATCTCTAATTTGATGTATGAAAAGGGATGCCTTCCAAAACAGGTAGATAGCAGGTTTAAACGTCTCGAATCAAGCACTAGGAACAAAAAATTCCAAAAACTACTTTGGGAAATAGAAGAATAAAAAACTTGAATACATTAAAAAATAAGGGGGAAAATAGTTTATGACACCATTAGAATTTTTAGTGATTCTGGCCTTAGTAGCTGTGCTGGCTGTCCTTTTATATTCCTATTTACAAAATAACCGCGAACTGAATCTGGGCAGGGTTAGAAGCGATGCTACGGGTTTAGGACAAAGAGTATATGGTGAGGCCAGTGATTTCGGGGGAAAAGTTCAAGGCGGAGCAAGTAATTTAGGGGAAAAAGTGTCTGGAGAAGGTACAATGTCGGGAATGAGTGAAAAATTAAATGTTTCTGGGGTATCAGAAAAGGTTTCTGGAGTCGGTGAAAAAGTCTCAGATATGGGTGGAAAAATTAAAGACAAAGTAAGCACTTCTAGTTCCACCGACGATTTATCAGAACGTATTGATCTGTTTATGAGTGAAAAAAGTGACCAAATGATAGAAGACTGGGAACTGGCCACCAAAAATGATATTACTGGACTGGAAAAAAGATTTGAAACTGCGACACAAAATATCAGCGATCTGGAAAAAAGATTCCATGCATACCGGGGATCCACCAATAACAAACTCGAAAAAATTGAGGAAAGACTGGAAAAATTAGAAACCCCTGAAGAATAAGGGATATGAAATTTATTTTTAATTGGAAGAATGGGGCTCACTATTCTTCCGAATTTATCTATTTCCAATTTATATGAGATAATTTATGAAAGAAAAAAAATATTCCTCTGAATTGGAAAAGGAGATGGAATTATCTTCTAAGATGAATAAACAATTATCTCCCACTCGGGCTGTCTTAAGATTAATAGTCGGGTTTTTTGCTCTCTTATTATGGCTATTTTTAGGTGTTCCGCCCACATTAATCTATTCCTCCGGTATCCAGAGTTTTATTGGAACATTCTCATTTTTTATTAGAAATCCAATAATATTTCTACTTATAGCACTTCTCAACATTATTTTAGGGACTATTGAATTCATTCACCTTGGAGTATTATGGTGGAGCGCTTTTCACTGGATATGGTCCATAAGATGGTTCTATGGATATGTAAAGTATCGAAATTTGAAAAATCCAGATGCAATAATAAAAAATGAACTTAATAAGCATGATTAAATACTTATTTTTTAAATAAACTGATAATTTTAAAAAATCACCTTGATAAAATATTAATTTAAGAATCAAAATTTCACAGGATATAATGAATTAATCTATAATTTAAGATTTTTTATCTGTTTAAGGACATTTAATGATTCTTAAAATAAAAATGGAAATAACGAATTTAAAAATAAAAAAGGCCCAAACCACTTCTGAAAAAAATGGCCGGGCCTTAGATTGCTATAAAATTAAAATACACGTTATATTATAATTTTATAGAAAATTTAAATAATAAAATTGAATTTAATAATTCATTAAATTAAAATTGATAATTAATTTAGGAAAAATATTTAGAATACTAACTAGAAAAATAATCAGAAAAAAATAAGTTCGATATTTTTGCTATCACTATATAGAGCGACCTATCAGAAAATAAAATATTGAATATTAATACTTATATTCCCATATATAATTCTAAATTGACTTATTTTTAAAAATCTTCCTTAGAAAATCCTTTAAAATTATAATAAAATTATTGACTAAATTTAATTTTGAATATTAAAAAATAAAATATATAGATTTATACCATTTATTATGCATTTTCTGATGATTTTTCCTGACCGGTACCCCAAAGACCATACGTTATGGCATAAGCCTTAGATTAAATTGTATATTATTTTTGAAATAATTTTATAAAAATTACAGTTGAAATCAACCTCTGAAAATAATCAGAAAAAATAAGTTCGATATTTTTGCTATCACAATATAAATCGACATATAAAAAAAATAGTATTCTGAATTAATAAGCTTATTTTCATCACTAATATTCTAAATTTACTGATTTTCGAAAACATTCCTTTGAAAAGCGTTAGAATAAATATATTTGAGACTTCAATCAATAATATAACTAATTAAATATGAATCTAAAAAATAGGGGGAAGAATATGACTGAAGAATATAAAATACCGCCTTTTTTGAATCAGATTGTTATCATAGCCGTGGTTATATTAGCTTTTATAGGAATGAAATACATTGCTCCAATCATGGGGCCAGTGCTCATTTCTATTTTCATTGCCATACTCATTTATCCGTTTCTAATGTGGCTTAAAAAGAAAGGATTTTCTTACAATATATCTATTCTTATAACCATAGTGGCCACCTTTGTACTAGGAGCGGGCCTATTGGCAATTCTAGTGGATAGTTTAAGTCAGTTGGCAGCAGCAGCACCTAACATAACCATCGATCCTGATTCTATCCTGGCCACTTATGCCAATCAAATCATCCAATTCCTCCTCTCCAATATACCCTTTGAAGATATAGCTGGTATTATAGAGATAGGGTTCTTTTTACTATTTGCCATTATATTTCTAATATATGAGCTGCCTTATGTAAAATCCAGGCTTATAAAAGGGTTTGGTAAAGATAGTCCCTCCTTAAAGAACACTTTTGACCTGATTAGGGACTTTATTGAATACTTTGTAATTCGGATAAAAGTGAACCTATTCGCAGCTGTGGGCTTTTTCGGTGTTTTTTTACTCTTTGATATAAATTTTGCCATCCTCTGGGGAATATTAACCTTTGTCTTGGGATTTATCCCCTATATTGGAATTATGCTAGCAGCCATACCACCTATTCTTATAGCCTGGGCCAAATATGGAATATGGGGTGCATTGGGTATCACCATCCTGTTCGTGATAATTAACACCATTGCCGAAAGTTTTGTATTCCCTAAACTCACAGGTAAAGGACTTCAAATATCTGTTTACATAGTATTTATCTCCTTATTCATCTGGGGCTGGCTTATGGGATTAATAGGAATGTTTCTGGCCGTGCCTTTGACTATAGTAGTTATAAAGTATCTGGATAATTTTGAGGAAACCCGCTGGTTAGCTTTACTCATGACCACCGATGATGAAGAAAAAAAAGAGGAAGTTGAGAATGAAGAAAATCCTTCTTAAATTATTTTTTTAAATATTTCATGAAAAAGAAGTCGATATTTGATATCTATATAGAACACCTATCCAAAGCTATTATATTAAATAACCCACCTATTTTGAGCCATATAATTAAAAATATTCCGGTTTATTCTTAGAAATTGCAATCACATAATAGGTTTAAACGTATGCCTAGGGAAAATAAAAGATTTTCTCATCCCTTGTTAAACAGGATTATGAGTGGATATTCTGCACAAATATTTAATAATAGTCTAACAGAATAGGATAACGAGAAAGGTATTAATTTATCACAATATTTGAGATTTAAACATCTATCCATTTAGTAGGAGTTCTTATGAAGAAAGTGTTTTTATGGTGGTTAATTGCCGGGAGTAAAGGTGGGGAAAACCGCGGCAGAATAATACTAGAACTTAATAATAGACCATATAATGCTAATAAACTCGCAGAAAAACTTTCACTAGACTATAAAACTATCCGGCACCATATAGATGTTTTGAATGAAAACAAATTGGTTGAATCAACGGGAGAAAAGTATGGTGCATTATATTTCCTCTCTGATGAGATGGAAAAAAATTATAATCTCTTCCTGGATATTTGGGAAGAATTTAAGGAATAGAATTTAAAGAATAGTTATTCGATCTTATCAAAACGGAAAAAGTGTAAACATGTTAATGGAAATTAATCTATTTGGGCTGTCAAATATAATATCTACTTTGTTTATATTGGTTAAGTATTCAGCTTTAATAACCAGTATTGCTAATATCTGCCTTTTAGTGGGTATGCTATATGTATACTTAGAACGATACTTCAAAGTAAAATCCAAATTCACCACAACTTTAGTTTTATTCTCATTGCTTTTCCTGGCTCAAAACATATTATTTTCAGTTTATTTCATATACAACCTTCCCGAAACCATTATCAGTGCTGTTTTTCCTTTAATATTTTTAGGGCTTGAATTTACAGCTCTGGCTTTACTTTTAATGATAACCAGAGAATAAATCTTAAATTAAATAATATTTCTATCTAATTTACCTTTTGTACTTAGTTCTTTTTTAATTTAGTTATTTTTCTATTTAAGGTTCTTTTACTAAATTATTTATTTTAAATAAGTGTCTAAATTCGTTTTTATTTATTCATATACTATTCCACCTACGAATAATTAGGAATGAATTTGGAGGGAAAACGTAGGAAAATCTTAGGAAATTTTGGAAAAATTACTTTTAAGGAGTTAAACAAGAATTAATTAATCGAGAAATGATTAAAATGGAGGTTAAGAAATGATCGATGCAAAAGAAATTAAATCAGTTAAACTGACACCTTTTACCAAGATGTCAGCTTCAATATATGGAGTTTTAGGATTAATTGCAGCAATATTGATGTTAATAACGCTCAGCATCATACAAGTTGCAGGTATTATGCCCCAATTAGGGCATTTTAATGTGGTAACTGGAATTGGAATACCAATAATTATACTCTTTCCCATAGGTGCGTTTTTCAGTACTATAGTAATAAGTTTTTTCTCAGTAATGCTTTACAATGCATTAGTACCTAGGTTAGGCGGTATCAAATTAGAATTAGAAGGTAAAGATGTAGTGAAAATTCCGGTTATTTCATATGCTCTGATACTATCAGCTATTGGAGCAGTATGGGCTTTTATTGCAGGATTAGTTCTGGCAGCAGTAATTTCACCAGTATTCTCATTACTGAGTACCCTCAGTACCTTGCCTGAAGCAAGCCAAATAGCAGCTAATTTCACCAACGCTACTGGAGCAGCCATGCCCACAGGTGTAGCATTTGGAACCGCGGGTATCGTAGTGTCCCTGATGTTAATAATCGGACTACCAATCATGGTCTTTGTATTCGGTTTTATTTGGAACGCTTTGTTTGCACTATTCTACAACCATATAGCCACTAGAGCATCTAAAATCCAGTTAGAATTCAGTCAAATCACTGGAAACTTACATGAAATTAAAAATATACCAGTAATTCCAACCGCTCTGGCTGTAGCAATTACATATGCATTATTAGGATTATTAGGCATTCTATCGGGAAACTACACAGATTTCATAACTAACTTTGTGCAGTATTTCATAGGAACCGCGTTAATCGCACTTTTATACAACTACCTGGCACCTAAGATTGGCTCAATTAAATTAAATCTAGAATAATTAAGTTCTAGATTATTATTTTTTTTAAATGATTAAAATATGGGGTCAAGAGGACTATGAAAGCTATCTTATACACAAAATATGGGCCACCGGATGTTCTTGAACTGTCAGAGGTAGAAAAACCTATTCCTAATGATAATGAAGTGCTAATAAAAGTTCATGCCACAACAGTACACCGAGGGGATACCAGAATGCGTAGTTTAAATATTCCTGGCCCTCACTGGCAATTAATCTTTGCACGGATATTTTTGGGGATTAGAAAACCAAAAAGAGCAATATTGGGGATGGAGTTATCTGGGAAAATTGAAGCTGTTGGAAAAAATGTGACCCTCTTTAAAGAAGGAGACGAAATTTTTGCATCAACAGTTTGGTCTGGTTTTGGAGGATATGCCGAGTACAAATGTATGCCTGAAGACGGAGCACTGGCCATAAAACCTATCAATATGACCTTTGAGGAAGCTGCCACCATTCCTTCTGGGGGAATTACAAGCTTGGGCATTATTCGAATGGCAAATATCCAGAATGGACAGAAAGTTCTTATTTATGGTGCTTCAGGTAGCGTGGGAACATTTGCCGTACAGATTGCCAAGTCCCTGGGAGCAGAAGTTACCGGGGTTTGCAGTACCACTAATTTAGAAATGGTAAAATTCATGGGAGCTGATAAGGTAATTGATTACACTAAAGAGGATTTTACCCAAAATAGTGAGAAATATGATGTTATATTTGATACTGTAGCTAAGATTCCTCCTAAACAGGCTAAAAAATCTCTGAAGAAAACCGGAATCTATCTCAATGTTCATACTTCTTCAGAAAAAATAAAGACTAAAGATGCAATACACCTTCTCAAAGACCTTAAAGAGCTTATTGAAGCGGGAAAGATAAAAGCAGTTATTGATAAACGATATATTCTAGATGAAATTATCGAAGCCCATCGGTATGTTGATAAAGGACATAAAAAGGGGAATGTGGTCATAACTGTGGAACATGATAATTAAAAATGATTAAAAAGTTTAAAAAAGGTGAAAAAATGGATTCATTAAATTATCTAAGTAAATTAGGGGGAAATTATGAAAGCAGCCATATGCACAAAATACGGGCCACCGGAAGTTTTAAAGATTAAAGAAGTAGAAAAACCAGTTCCCAGGGATAATGAATTACTGATAAAAGTAAAAGCAACAACAGTTACATCAGGGGATTCCCGGGTGCGGGGTTTCAGGGTTCCTCTCTCTTTCTGGCTTCTTGCAAAAATAGCCCTTGGTTTTCGAGGACCCCGAAAAAATATACTTGGGGCAGACTTAGCAGGTGAAATTGAATCGGTAGGTAAAGATGTAAAACGTTTTAAGGAAGGGAACCAGGTTATTGCATATCCGGGCCATATTGGTGGTGCATATGCTGAGTATGTATGCCTAAATGAAGATATGGCCGTGGCAATCAAACCAGTGAATTTGACCTATGAAAAAGCAGCCGCCGTTCCATTTGGAGGCAATACTGCCTTGCATTTTATAAAACAGGCTAACATCCAGAAAGGACAAAAAGTCCTTATTTACGGTGCTTCAGCAGCGTAGGTACTTTCGCAGTTCAACTGGCCAAGTACTTCGGGGCAGAGGTTACTGGAGTGTGCAGTACGGCAAATATTGATTTGATGAAATCATTGGGAGCCAATAAGGTGATTGATTACACTAAAGAGGATTTCACCCAAAAAGGTGAAAAATATGATGTGATTCTTGACGCAGTGGGTATGGCTTCGTTTTCTGGTTGTATGGGATCCTTAAAGAAGAAAGGAACTTATCTTCAAGTTGTGGCTGCACCGGCCACCAGTATTAGAATGCGATTAACTGGATTAACCAGCAAAAAGACACTGATTGGTGGCACAGCAATTCCCCAGACTGAAAACTTAATTTTCCTCCAAGAACTTATTGAAAATGGAGATATACAACCAGTCATTGATAGAACCTATCCTATGGAACAAATTGTAGAGGCCCACCGGTACGTGGATCAAGGACACAAAAAGGGAAATGTTGTAATAAATATAGAATAAAATGGGTGTAAAAATGGAAAAAAATGATAATGAAATAAAAGATTCTTTGCCGAAGAAAGTTCTACTGGTATTGTATTCGTACCATCATCAAAACACCGAACAGATAGCTAAAGTCTTTTCAGAAGTTCTTGATGCAGAAATAAAAACGCCGCAGCAAATTAACCCTGAAGAACTTCAAGAATATGATCTGGTGGGTTTTGGCTCAGGTATTTACAGTGCAAAACATGACGAATCTCTGCTTGAGCTTGCAGATTCGCTACCCCAAGTCATGGATAAGAAAGCATTCCTTTTTTCAACTGCAGGTATTACGGGAAAATCCAAAAAAACCAAAGATCACCGCACTATTAGGGAAAAACTGGAATCAAAAGGTTACACCATTGTTGATGAATTTCAATGTAAAGGATTCAACACCAATAGTTTTCTCAAGCTCTTTGGGGGAATGAATAAAGGCAGGCCTAATGCCAAAGACCTTAAAAATGCAGAAGAATTTGCGGTGAAGATAACGTAGAACAATAATTAATAAATAAGATTTTAATCTATCAGGAAAAAAGAATTCGATATTTTTGTTATCCTATAAAAATTTTTATATTTTTGTTATTTTTTTAATCTATTTCCAGAAACTATATATACAAATTTCAACAAATTGACTGACATCAGTCAAATAGTGGGATGAATTAATTCGCGTTAGCAAAAGTTCACAAATTAGACTCAAAGTACTCATAAGCATGGAATAACAATCGTTTCAGATAATATGTGCATTGAATGATTTCCAGAAAATCGTGAGTAATTTTAATGACTTTAGGGGGTTTAAAAATGAAGATACTCTTACCAGTTATTGGTGTGCGAGGTGACGTACAAGTCTTTCTTGCTCTGGCAAAAGCACTAAGTAATGAGGGAAATCAAGTAACAGTAGCTCTAAATAAGCAATTCGAGCAATTAGCTAAATCTTATGGGCTTAATTGTTATTCTCTTGAAGGCAAACTTGATGACGGAGTAAATGAATTGCAGGAGATAATGAGGGCAAAAACCACCATGGAAGCAGCAAAACTGGGGACGAACTTTTTTTTCAAAGGAGTTAGAGAGCAAACAAAAATACTACAGGATCTATGCCCAGGTCATGATTTGATTGTTGGCTATGGTAGTTTTGGTTTAGCTGAAGCTGATAAAGCCAACAAACCTTTTATCAGCGTGGTTATCGATCCCACCATGGCGGAGAAGAAATTTTCCAAAAACATGAGATTAAACATGGGATTAATTGCCGAAAAAATCGCCCTGTATTTCCTGATGGGGAGAAAATATGAACAATTCAGGAAAGAAATCGGTGCTCCTCCCTCCAGCCAATCAAGAAACCCTCAATTGATACTTTTACCAATGAGTCAGCATGTAATTAAGAAAAATGATAACTGGACAGTCAGAAACTTAATTTCTGGTTATTGGTACTTGAACACATCTTCCAGCTATTCTCCACCGAAAGAACTTCAGAAATTCATTCAAAAGGGCAAAAAACCTGTATTCATTAGCTTTGGATCTGCAGGTTGGAGTGAAGAAGATAGTATTTCTTTTATGAAGCTTCTTTTTGAAGCTGTCAAGGAAGCAGAAGAAAGGGCTATTATTTTGAATACAGAAAGTTATGCTGGGGAAATACCAGATCATATTTATTTGGTTCAAGAGATTCCATATGATTGGTTATTTAACCATGTTTCGTGCGTTGTTCATCATTGCGGTCTGGGAACAACTTCTGAAGTTCTAAAAGCAGGCCTTCCTTCTATTCCAGTGCCATATATGCTTGACCAGTTTGCCTGGGCCGAGAGGATTCATTCTCTGGGGGTTGCAACGCGCCCTATGCCTAGAAAGGAGCTTACTGTGGAAAAAATGTCTAAGGCAATTACAGAAACTCTGGATAATTCATCTATAATTGAAAATGCTGAGAATTTAGCCCTTAAAATACGCGAAGAAGATGGTTTGAATAGTTCAGTAAGGGCAATAAAATCTATAATAAATAAAACTGGAAAATAATCGTCAGAATAGTCACCATTTAAAAGGAGGAATGATTCTATTCGTGTTACTAAAAATCCAGACAAAAGAAGCCAGGAACTTATCGATATAGCTGAACAATTATTTCTCGAGAAAGGCTACGAGAATACCATGGTCAGAGACATTGTTAAAAAAGCGGGTGTGGCTCAGGGTACTTTCTACTATTATTTCAAATCTAAAGAAGCAATTCTGGATGAAATAACTGATAAATATATCAATATAATCGTTGAATCTATGGAAAAAATATCAAAAGAGGAGGATTTAAACGCCCTAGAAAAACTGGTTAAAATATTTCAGTTTTCATTTTCCTTTAGAAATGATACGAGAAGTATAATGCAGTATGTTCATGAGGAAAAGAACGTTCAATTTCATCGTAAATTCGAGCAAAGGATTCCTCTTCAAACAGTAGGACCATTAGCTCGTATATTTAAACAGGGTGTTGGGGAGGGGATTTTCAACACCCCATACCCAGAAGATGCGGCCAAAGCATTTAATGGAATTTCAGCCATGGTTCTGCAGGGAATAGATAGTGCTGATCATAATTCAGAGGAATTCAGAAGGAAATTTATGGCAATTTTCGATTTTACTGAACGAATTTTGGGCACAGAAAGTGGGGTTATCATCAATGCTTTTCGTGAAAAAAGTTTTCTATACTTTTAAAATATTTGGTAAGATATAAGGTGATATAAATGGAAATAACAGACTTTAAATTCCCAGTAGGGTACCATAACTTTCACAAAGATCCATTATTTAATTATCAGTTGAACCGCTGGTATTCATGGGGGTACGCCAGGTTAGAAGATATGGTAAAGGTTGGTCCAAAGATAAATAATGTTGAAGATTGGAAAAATGAAATGGTAAAACTGGCTGAAAGAGCCCTTCAGGAAGATAGGTTGATAAATGCAGCGTTTTATTATCGAGCAGCGGAATTCTACACTTTTGTCGATGATCATGATAAAGAAATATTATATGATAAGTTCAGTGATCTTTTCTATAGTTTGTTTGAAAATGAGGGATTAAAAAGATTTAAAGTACCCTATGAAGACGGATTTTTACCAGTAATAAAAATATCACCAAGTGGGGAGAATAAAGGCACTATAGTTCTGCATGGGGGATTTGATTCTTATATCGAGGAATTCTATTCCTGGATGAGATATTTTTCCAGCCATGGATATGAGGTCATTGGTTTTGAAGGCCCTGGGCAGGGAGCGGCTCTGAAAAAATATGGAATTCCCCTGGATATCCAATGGGAAAAACCCACCCAAGCAGTTCTGGACTATTTAAATTTAGATGACGTTACTTTAATTGGATTATCAATGGGAGGATGGTTTTGTCTTAGAGCAGCAGCATTTGAACCAAGAATAAAAAGAGTTATTGCCCAGGGACATGCTATTGATTATTTTAAGGTTCCAAATATCCTGGCTCAATGGATGATGACTTGCTTTCTTAAAATTTTCCCGGGTTCTGTAAATAAAATGACCTTAAAAAATATAAAAAAAGGAAATATGGGGATGTGGAGTACCAGTAACCTGATGTACATCACAGATAAAAATGTGCCCGTAGATGCCATGAAGTACGCTTTCCAGATGAACCAGGAGAATATTCATTCAGAAATGATTAAACAGGATGTATTGATATTATCCGGAAAGGACGATCACTTTATTGGAGTTAAACTACACCAAAAACAAGTTAATGCATTAACTAATGCAAGATCGGTTACTGGTAAGATTTTTACAAAAGAAGATCGGGCTCAAAATCACTGCCAGGTAGGTAACACAGAACTGGCGCTGGAAACTATGTTAAAATGGATTGAACAGTGTTAATTTGATGACCATTCGGAAAAAGAAAGAATTAAAGAATTATTTACTAGGTTATATTAGTTCTAACTAAATTTCACATTTGGATTCAAATAACGTCCCCTTTTGATGGTTGAGTTACCATATTGAATTGCTTTGGTTGAGCAGCGATTTATACACCCACTGCAATGGCTCCATTTTTCTTCTATCCATACTGGTTTACCATTTTCTTTCTGGATCACTTCTGAAGGGCACATTTCCTCACATAATCCGCAGTTATTGCAATCTTCTGTGGCATAAAACTTTTTATTTTTGCGATAAATCCCATAAATAGGGTATAATATTAGAGTAAATAGGAAAAGATAACCATGAAATGCGAAATTACCTTTTTATCCTGCATCAAGACGTTTTGATATCATTTCAATTTCCTTTTCAGCATCTTGAAGAACTAATTTTTGTTCTTCCTTGGTGGGTACATCATACATTATAGTGTAGTTACTGGGCATAAGCACTAAAAATGAACTATTTAATTCGAGGTTTCTCTTTTCTAACAACTTTTTAAGCATTTATCTGTATTTCCAATGGATCCGCCACATGTTATCACTGAGTATGTGAAAGGCTTTGAGTCACTTTTGATGGTTAGCTTGTTTATTCTTAAATGGCATAAAGAAAATCGTAATTATAACATAATAATAAAAAAGGTGGAAAAATGGAAAATAAAGGAAATGAAATCTCTCTTAGTTTTGTATTCATATCATCACAATAATACGGAAAAATAGATAAAGTCTTCGAGAAAGTTCTTGAAGCGGAAATAAAAACGCCACAGCAAATACGCCCTGAAGAGCTTCAAGAGTATGATCTGGTAGGGTTTGGATCAGGTATATCTGCTTATAAACACCATAAAATCATTCTTACTCTCGCTGATAGACTACCTGAAGTTGAAGGTAAAAATGCATTCATATTTTCCACCAGTGGTGCAAGAATGGGTTCAGGATGGTTAAAATAACATCGAAATTTCATGACGAACTCAGGGCAAAACTGCAATCCAAAGGCCACATAATCATTGATGAATTTCAATGTAAAGGATTCAACACCAATAGTTTTCTCAGGCTCTTTGGGGGAATGAATAAAGGCAGGCCTAATGCTAGCGATCTTATAAATGCAGAAGACTTTGCAGTGAAGATAAAACAGAACAAGAATATGGATAAATAAGATTTTTATAATCAGAAAAAATAGTCGATATTTTTGATATCACTATATAGAGCGACCTATCAGAAAACACGAACCGAGGTAATTAATCTTATTTCTATTAAATAAATTTTTATAATAGTTATTTTTAAAAAATTTGCTTAAA